>JBDHYV010000022.1:0-16116 GCA_039811545.1 Bacteroidales bacterium
TGTGGCCGAAGCTTTTGGCCGAAGCACTTTTGGCCATGGCACGGGTGTTTTCAGCTGGGTCGAGGGGTGGCTTGTCGAATCCCAACCCGCGATGGTTGTTTTTGAAATGGCTTTTGGTGAAAAAGTCAACGGTCTCAGGTTGAATGAGTTTCTTCCCGTTGAACTCGCCGCGGTCGAGCAAAAGCTGCATGATGCGAGCCACCGACTCCGCATTTCCGAAAAGGCCGGCATGTCCAGAAACGCCTCCAAGCATGGCCGCAGCCGGGTCGTGAACATCGCCGCGCAAAAGCTGCATCCGAAACTCCTTGTCGTTTTCGGTCGGTGCAATGTCGCTTTTTGGGAATCGTTTCAAAGGTTGAAACATCAATCTTTCCAGTTGCAAAGGCCCATAGAAATTGTCCGCCACAAAATCGTCGAAGGGCTGATTGGTCAACAGTTCGATAATGGTGGGAAATAAAATAAAACCCAGATCGCTGTAGCGGTATTCTTTTTTCTTGAGTTTGCTCGATGCAATCTGCCCAAAAATCGTAAAGCGATATTTTTTGTTGAGGTAGAGGTTTTCGGCTACCCGCCAGGGATAGTCGGGATCGGCTCGGGTGCGGTAAATCGAAGTGTCGGGTTGGCCATTACGAAGGGTCTTCTGGTAAAACGGGATCCATCCGTCTAAACCCGACTGATGGGTCAGGATATCGTAGATGCGCAGAAGGCCTTTGTCGGTTTTTTTTAGGAAAGGGAGAAAATCACCAAGAGTTTGACTTATGAAAAGTAGGGAGTCGTCGTACAACTTCATGGTAGCTAATGTTGTAGCTAAAATCTTGGTGAGGCTGGCAAGGTCATAAAGGGTTTGGTCGGTTACCGGCTTAAGGCTGTCATAGGTCAGATTGCCCAACGATTTCTGATAGATGGTTTTCCCGTTGTGGATGGCAACAATTTGGCAGCCTGGATAGGCTTTTTTCTTAATCCCTTCAAGGGCAATGGAATCTATCTGCCGAAAAAAAAATTGTCGGAGGTTTGTTCGTTTTGGTCGGAAACTTTAGGTTGAGGCACAGGTTCCGAAACGGCTTTTTTCTCGCCTCTGACCGGCTCAGAACTAAGGCCATCGCCGGCATTAAAACCGCTTTTCAGGCTCACCGGAAGCTTGCCTGAGGGCGACAACCGTCCTATAAGGACTTGCCTAATTGCCTTTACTGCCTCAGGAGTGTCCTGATATCCGATGAGAATGGCAGCGAAATTGTCGTTAATTTTGAAAAGATCTAAGGCGTAAGGTGCGGCAAATAGGTTGAAAACCAACCTTTTATCTTTTGAAAGTTGATTAACAAAGGCAATGCTTGCCTCGCTGATGCCATAGTTTTTATTGGCCAGCAGATGAGTTTTTCGTATGTCAACAATTACGTTTTTGTAGGGCTTCAATTGTTCTTTCAGAAGCTCCACACCGGCTTTGTCGGCATTGTGCAGTAGAGTGAATGATTTCAATCCGGGGAATTTGTTTTCCAGCCCGTCAAGGTTTTCGGCTTTTTTGCCAATGGAAACCAGCACCCATTCGCCCGAGCCGGTCTGAAGTGGCAAAACAGATTCATGATTACGAAGCACAGTAACGGCTTCGTTGTAGAGTGTTTGAACCAGATCGTTGTATTGGGGTTTGTTTAAATCGTTTTCTAAGTTTTCGATAAGGGCAGGGCGATATTGGTTGAGACCGGCCTTGTATTTGAACATCAACACTTTCTTGCAGCTTTCTTCGATACGAACAGGGTCGAGCTCACCATTTTCGAGTGCTGCCTTGATGGTAGAAATGGCCAAGGGTACGTTTTCGGGCAACAACAGAATATCATTTCCGGCCTGAAGGGCCATCAACTCAATCTTTCCCGAAGGCTGAACTGAGGTAACTCCTTTCATATCGAGCCCATCGGTAACAATAAGCCCGGAGAAACCCAATTCGTTTTTCAAAATCCCGGTAACAATTTTGGGTGAGAGGCACGAGGGCAGGTTCTTCGAGGCATCGAGTGCGGGAACGTGCAGATGAGCCGTCATCACTCCCTGAACTCCATTCTGAATCAGATATTTGAATGGTTTTAGTTCGATAGAGTCAAAATGGGCTCGGTCGTGATTGAGGATGGGAAGCGTGTAATGCGAATCGTTCTGGGTGTCGCCGTGTCCCGGAAAATGTTTGGCCGTGGTGATGATGCCCATATCCTGAAGACCAAGGGCGTAGGCCAATGCTTTTTTTCCGACCATCTCAGGAATATTGCCGAAACTCCTCATCCCAATGACAGGATTATCGGGATTACTGTTGACATCGGCCACCGGAGCAAAATTGATGTGAATGCCCATGCGTTTGCACTGCTCTCCAATCTGGCGCCCCATCTCGTAAATCTGTTCATCGTTTTGAATGGCACCAAGGCTCATTTGATAAGGATATGATACGGTCTGGTTCAGACGCATGGCCAAACCCCATTCGGCATCAATGCTGATGAAAAGTGGGGTGCGGGCTTTTTGCTGCCATTTGTTGGTCTGGAAAACCTGCGATTTGGGTGTGCCTTTGAAGAAACAGACCCCGCCAATGTTGTATTGTTCAATCAGTTCGGCAACGTCGCTGCGATAAGGCTTGTCGGGTTGGTTGGCTCTCACGATCATCAGTTGTGCAATGCGTTCATCAATGCTTAGTTGCTGATATACTGAGTCAACCCATTTGGATGCAGCTAAATCTTGCGCAAAAGAATTGCCTACGGCAAAAAAGAGGATTGCAGGCAGAAAAAAATGACGAATTGTCGAGGCTAATGACTTGATATTCATTGTATCGTGTATTTTGTATTTATTTTTTCGAATGAAAATGCTGTTCGAGCAACGATTGTGTTTCTTCGATTGAAACTGGCTTTGCCATGATGTGATTTTCCTCGTTTAAAAGGAAAAGGGTAGGAGTGCCGTAAACCATATAAGACTGAACCACCGGGCTTTCCCACATCAATCCATCGGTCAGATGAATCCAGTCGAGTTGTTCGCTTTGGATGATTTCGTCAAGTTTGGGACGGTCGTTGCTAATCACAAACGAAATGATGCGAACCTCGGGGAATTCGGCAGATAGCATTTTTAGCTCGGGCAGCATCTTGAGGCAGTGTTGGCAGCTTACCGACCAAAAGACGAGGATTTTCAGCTTCCCTTGAAGTTGTTCAAGGGAGAACGGTTCTCCATTGATGGTTTTCGGCAGAAGTACGGGTGCCGCCGACCCGGTGATGATACGGCGATGTGGTCCGGCAACTTGCTCAATCTCCATCAAAGTCGGAAGGTCGAGACAATCACTTTTCAAATGTGGCAGTGTGCTCAGGTAGTCGGTAATTTCCGAAAGACCCATGCGGGCAAAACCGTCAATAAAATAGGAAAGAACGAAGAGGTAGGTTTTGTTTTCGACTGAAGCTTTCTCCATAATCACATCTAAACCACGGATGAAAGCTGCCTGAATCTCGTGTATGTTCATCTGCGGTGTCTGATGAAGTGCCAGAAAATCAATCATTTTTCGGCTGAGAATATCGGAAGCGATGAGTGTGGTGTCGGCAAAATCGCATTGATCGAAAAAATGAGCAAGCAAATCGGCACGTTGTTGTTCAAAGTCGAGGCCAAGGTTGGCGATTGCCGGCGCATCGGCCCGGATAAAACGTGCCGAAAGTAGTTCCGAATGATGGGAAAAAAGTGAGTCGGTCTTCTGCTTGAGGTTGTTTTGCAGCTTGTTAAATTCATCTACTGTTTGTCGGTAGAATATTTCGTGAGACGGATATTGTTGAAGAACAGGCTTCAACACATCCTGAAGTGCTTTGGTGCGGTTTTTTGCGATAATATAATCGTGCCACACTTTGTTTTCGTCAGATTCAATAAACCGAATCACCGCCTCCTCATCGGGCGCATCTGAAACAAATCGGATGTTTTGGCGGTTGTAAATCAGCGGAATACGAAAACCGTCCTGCAGTTTAAGCTCGAACATTCCGGGTTGATACCAGCTTTTTGCTTCTAACCGGAAATTTCCATTTTTGTCAGTTCTGGCCGAATCAACCGGCAGGCGCATGTCGCCGCGGACTAAAAGCAGGCTGACGGGTTTTTGCTCATAACCTTCGATGGTTCCCGAGATGCTATATTGTGCGGTTCCCTTATTGGACACAAAAAATATAAAACAACCTGTCAGCAGGATTTTTAAAATCGTATCAGCCTTTAGAATCGGTTTGTAGGACGGCATAAAGTCAGTTCGGGTTTTCGTGTTTTGTGTTGTCGGACGGTTAGCAATTGCTTTTTTTACATTTTATACCAGCTTCCTTCAAGTTGATGAGCACGTTTTGTGCAATCGTCGTTGACGAGCGTAATCTTCAAATCGTCTTTCTGTAATTTGAAGGTGTAATTTCCGGTAATATTTTCGCAGACTGCCATAGGTGTTGCACTCAGTGTGAAGGAGTTGCCCGAAAATTGGATTTTTCCGTTGACGGGTTTTTCGGCTTCAACCGAAGGAAAGTCGAGGTTGAAATGGTCGCCTTCAATCGTAAACATGGCACCATTGTCGCTGTTAATCCATGTTCCGGCGAGTAGGTTTTCATTCGACTGCGAGCTGTTTGCAATTGACTCGGAAGGATGATCAATAGTTTTGACACCGGATTGTCGTTGATAAACATAAGCAGCAGCTATTGCAATACCCAAGAGTACTAGGAAGATTGCTAACAGTTGCAGTAAAAGCTTAAGCCCGCGGTTTTTTTCTCTTTTGGAGCTGCCGCTGCGCCTGCTTCCCGTTTTACGCTTTCTGGTTGTAGCCATGGTTAAGTGATCGCCTTGAAAAAAGCGAGATTTTGTTGTTATTTTGCAAATATACATTCTTTTTGCGGAGGCTTATGCGCTTGAAAAGGCTTTCTGGACTTATTTTTTTCTGGTCTCTCCCCATCTGGATACAATGGATTTGCTTCGTCATTGCAACCGGAATTGTGTTTTGGTTTAACCTTGTCCTTTTTCCATCTTATGCTTTAGATGCTCAAAATCAAGTTTTTACTATTTTGGATGTTCGTCTGTTTTATACTGCTGTGGATGTACAGAACTTGTTTTCGGCATTGGGTCAGGCGGGTCGGCAGGCCTACAGCTCTCAATTGCTGGCCGACATGGTTTATCCTTTTGCATATTCATTGCTGCTTCATTGTCTTTATGTCAGATTCTGCCTACCGGAGCAGGCCGGCGGAATGAATTTGTTGTTGGCATTTACTCCTTATGGCGCACTTTTTGCCGATTTAGCCGAGAATCTGCTCATCTTGCTGATGCTCGCTCATTACCCGTTCATTTCGCCTTCAACAGCTCTTTTGGCTTCAGTCGCCAGCAGTTTGAAATGGTTTCTCATTGCCATTGCAGTCGGCTTGTTGCTATGGTGTTCGCTCAGGAAATTGAAAAAGTTCCTTTTACCAGCCGGCGCAAAATGATGTGAATTTTGTCTGACAGAAGTCGTTTTTCAGACAAAAAAATTAGCTTTGCGCTGTTTTGAAAAGGATTATTGCCATTGGTTTTGTATTGTTGTCGCTGCTATTTCTCTTGCAGGCAGGACTTTACTGGGTTGTGCTTATCCAGCGGCAGCAGCAGCGAGAGGCTGTCCGGAAACGGCTTGTCGAAGGCTTTCATGCCTGGGAGCTGATGCTGATTGAAATTCCCGATGCGGTGAAAAATGACCCTTCGCGCCCTTTTCGGGAAATCCATGCACGCGAATTTGAATACCGCGGTCAGATGTACGATATTGTTGAAAAACAAGAGTTTGACGAAACAACATGGTATCTTGTTTATCCGGATGTGAAAGAAACAAAGCTGAAAGCAAAACAGAAAAAGCTGGTGAGCGATATTCAAAAAAGCACCGATAAACCACTCCCACGTGAATTGGTAGAAGCATATTGTAACTGGTATTTTTCTACATTTTTCTCGATAAATCTGCGACCTGTCGCGGAAAATGTGCAAGATTTTTGTTCAGAATATGTTTTTTCTGTCATTGAATTTTCGCCATACCCTCCTGGTCATCCCCCAAAATTTGATCGAATTTTAAACTAAAATATTGAAATTCAATCATTATTTATTTAATACTCTTTATTTTACAATGATAAAAAAATGGCTTTTTGTCATGGTAGCTACCATGGCGAGTAATCTCCTTATTTCGCAAACCTTGAGGGTGGCTGATGCTGTGAGTCGCAATCCACTCCCTTTTGCTACGGTTACTACTCCACAAAGTACCTTGACTACGAATCAGTCGGGTGTTGTCGAACTTCTTCATTTGCGTGAGGCCGACAGCGTTTTCGTCAGTATGCTTGGCTATTCGACCTATCGCGGCAGCTTTCGCGATCTCCGCAGTCAACATTTTCTTGTTTCATTAAAACCCAGCCAGATTCACTTAGATGAGGTAGTGGTTTCGGCCAGCCGTTGGGCGCAATCGCGCAGAGAACTTTCACAGCGGGTGGCTGTCATTGCTGCCAACGAGATAGCATTGCAGAATGTTCAAACCAGCGCCGACCTCATCGGACAGAGTGGCGAGGTGTTTATACAGAAAAGTCAGCAAGGCGGTGGGAGCCCGATGATTCGTGGCTTTGCCACTAACCGTGTGCTCCTCTCGGTGGATGGAGTCCGTATGAACACGGCCATTTTCCGAGGAGGAAATGTGCAAAATGTCATCTCCATTGACCCCCAGAGCGTTGAGTCGGCCGAGGTGCTTTTTGGTCCAGGCTCAGTCATGTATGGCAGCGATGCCATCGGCGGTGTGATGCTGTTTCAGACCCTTGAACCGCGCCTTGTTGAGCATGGTGTGAGAGTGAATGGCAAAGCCTCGACCCGCTTTTCATCGGCCAATCAGGAACTTACCACTCATCTTGATGTGGGCGTTGCCGTTAAAAAATGGGCATCGCTCACAAGCTTCAGCTTCAACCGTTTTGGCGACCTGCGCATGGGTAGCTACGGGCCGAAGGAATACCTCAGACCATATTATGTGGTTCGCGCCGACAGCGTGGATCGTGTGGTTACAAATCCTGATCCCTTGGTGCAGACACCTTCCGGCTACAGCCAGCAGAACCTGATGCAGAAGTTCGTTTACCGGCCCACCGACCGCTTGAAATTAGAATACGGCATTTATTATTCCACCACGACCAACTACGCTCGCTACGACAGGCTGCTCCGCCTGAAAAGTAAGCTGCCCCGCAGCGCTGAGTGGTATTATGGCCCGCAGGAGTGGATGATGCAGCGCGTTGCATTGCATCATCAGGGAAACAACCCAATTTACGATGAGATGCGACTGACGGCTGCCTATCAGAGGTTTGAAGAAAGCCGTCACGACCGCAATTTCAATAAGTCGGCTCTCTATCATCGGGTCGAAGAGGTGGATGCCTATTCGCTGAATGCCGATTTTATCAAACATCATGGAGAACGGGCTAAGCTGTTTTATGGCCTCGAAATCTTATTCAATGACGTAACTTCGACCGGTACTGACGAGGATATTATAAAAGGAAAGATTGTTCCCGGACCGGCCCGCTATCCGGCTTCCAATTGGGCCTCCTATGCCGCTTTTGGGGGTTATCAATACCGATTTGGTAAAAACACCCTGCTTCATGCTGGCCTGAGGTATAACTATTACAGCCTCCATGCCACCTTCGACACCACTTTGTTTGCCCTGCCTTTTAACACGGCAAGCCTTGGACAGGGTGCATTGACCGGAAACCTTGGCCTTACGCAGGATCTTACGGAATCGTTTCAGTTTATGGCAAACCTTTCCTCAGGTTTCCGCTCGCCCAATGTGGACGATATAGGAAAAGTGTTCGACTCGGAGCCTGGCTCGGTGGTTGTGCCCAATCCCAACCTCAAAGCCGAATATGCCTATAATGCCGAGGCCGGTTTTTCTAAAACCTGGGGTCGAAGCCTGAAGATGGATCTAACCGGTTATTATACTTATCTTCAAAATGCTTTAGTGCGACGCAATTTCCAACTGAACGGTGCCGACAGCATCCTTTATGAGGGCGAGATGAGCCGTGTTCAAGCCATCCAGAATGCAGCTTCGGCCACTGTCTATGGGGTTCAGGCAGCCGTTGAACTCAACCTTGGAAGCGGCTTTAGTGTGTTAGGCAATCTCACTTGGCAAAAAGGTGATGAGGAACTCGACGATGGCACAACAAGCCCGTTGCGCCATGCCGCACCATTCTTCGGAATGGCAAGACTGCGTTACACCAATCAGCAGTTAACCCTCGAGTTGAATACACATTTCTCGGATGCGGTCAACTTCGACGAGATGCCGCAGGAAGAAAAGGGTAAAGATTATATGTATGCCATTGATGCAAACGGAAAGCCTTTTTCGCCGGCATGGTACACCCTCAATTTTAAAACAATGGTGCGGGTGAACAATAGCCTGAACTTCAGCGGAGGGGTGGAGAATATCCTAGATAAACGCTATAGACCCTATTCTTCAGGTTTGGTAGCACCCGGACGTAATTTTGTCTTTTCATTGCAATATTCTTTCTAACGACCTGTAACAATCAAAACAGGAAAGAGAGGCCGTTTTTTACTCACGGCCTCTCTTTCTAATTTGACTTAACGGCAAACTTTTCTCGAAAAGAAAAATGTTCTCCACTTGAACCATTCGGCTTTGCCTTTGTTTATTCTTCAAACTTAATTTTATTTTATGTCAACAATCACACTTCATGGCAACGCCATCCAAACCAATGGCAGCCTTCCCGAAAAAGGGAGTAAAGCTCCTGATTTTAAACTTATTAAAAGCGATCTGAGTACCCTGAGCTTAGACGATCTCAAAGGTAAAAAGGTGGTGCTGAATATTTTTCCGAGCCTCGATACCGATGTGTGTGCAGCTTCGGTCAGACGTTTTAATGCAGAAGCTTCGGCATTGGACAATACGGTAGTGGTATGCGTTTCGCGCGATCTGCCTTTTGCCCATAAACGTTTTTGTACAACCGAGGGATTAGATAATGTGGTAACAGCCAGCGATTTCCGTGATAATAGTTTCGGGAAGGCTTATGGCGTTGTCATCACCGAAGGGCCGCTCACCTGCCTTCATTCGCGTGCCGTTGTGGTGTTGGACGAAAAGGGTGAAGTGAAATATACCGAACAAGTGCCCGAGATTCTCAACGAACCCAACTACGCCGCCGCTCTGGCTGCCATCTGAAAAAATGTTCAAAAAAAGGGGGCTGCAAGCCCCTTTTTTATTTCCTTTCGCCCACCATCTGCTCAATAAAAACCATCATGCCTTCAAGGTCGGTTGGGTCAAACCAGCGATAAGCCTTGTCTTTGCGAAACCAAGTCATCTGTCTTTTAGCGTATTGACGGGTGTTGGTTTTTATTTTTTCAATGGCTTGGTCTAAGCTTAATTTTCCATCCAAATATTCGAACAGTTCTTTGTATCCCACGGTATTCAGCGCATTGCAGTGTCGTTGGCCGTACAAACCGTTTGCTTCTTGGAGTAAACCCTGCTGCATCATTTGATTCACGCGCTCGTCAATGCGTTGGATAAGCTCCTTGCGGTCGCGGTGCAGCCCGATTTTGACGCACTGAAAATTTCGATGGTTTTTATTTCCCTGCCGAAAAGAGGAAAAGGGTCGCCCGGTGGCAAGATGCACCTCAAAAGCACGTTGCAGCCGGCGCGGATTTTGAATATCGGCCTGAGCATAATATTCCGGGTCGCAGGCAGCCACTCTGCTTTGTAGGCCCGACAAGCCCTCGGTGAGGAAGATTTCCTGAACCTGCTGCCGGATGCTTTCTGTCGTTTCAGGGAGTTCATCCAGACCGTGACAAACGGCATCAAGAAACAAGCCCGAGCCGCCTGTCAACACCAAAAAACGCGATTGATGAAAAAGAGAATCAAACAGTTGAAGTGCATCTGCGGTATAAGTTGCTACATCGTAATGATCGGCGATGCTTTTGTGTTGAATGAAATGATGTGGCACAGCTTTGAGTTCCTCTGCTGTTGGCACTGCCGTGCCAATGGTCATCTCACGATAAAACTGACGACTGTCGCACGAAACAATTTCGGTGTGCAACTTTTTGGCCATTGCGACGGCTGTGGTGGTTTTCCCTACGGCGGTGGGGCCGGCCAAAACAATTAGGAAGTTTTGTGGTGTTGTCATGGTTCACTGCTTGAAAGTGAGGGACGTTTTGGGCGAAAATTTTTTGGATTTAATGGTTTTCGCGATAGGTCAATTTCAGTCGCTCGCCTTCCGCCTTCATATAAGTAAATGCTTCTTCGAAGTTGTTGCCAATAATGCCGTCGAGAATGGCTTCGCGAATGGCCGTTTTGATGAGACCGACCTCTTTTCCCGGCTTCAGCCCAAAAGCATCCATAATCATCTGGCCATCAACGGGAGGTTGCCAGTTGCGGAGCCTGTCTTTTTCTTCAATTTCACGGAGTTTTTCGCGTACAAGTTGAAAGTTGTCGCGGTATTTTTTTACCTTATACTCGTTTTTCGTGGTGATATCGGCCTCACAAAGCATCATGAGTGAGTCAATATCGTTGCCGGCATCAAAAAGCAGCCTACGCACAGCCGAATCGGTTACTACTTCCTGGGCCAGGACGATGGGCCGAAGATGGAGTAAAACCATTTTCTGAACAAACTTAAGCGGTTCATTCAAAGGGAGTTTCAGCTCTTTGAAAATTGATGACGACATTTTGGCTCCACGCATCTCATGACCGTGAAATGTCCAACCGGTCTGTGGATCAAATTTTTTTGTCGGTGGTTTGGCAATGTCGTGCAGCAAAGCAGCCCAGCGTAGCCAAAGGTCATCAGTATGCCGGCTCAGGTTGTCTAAAACTTCTAAGGTATGCAGGAAGTTGTCTTTGTGACTTTTTCCATTGATGGTCTCAACACCTTGCAATGCTGCAAGTTGTGGGAAAATAATGGGCAGAAGTCCTGTTTTTGACAACAGTAGAAATCCTTCCGAGGGTTTGGATGCCAGTATTATTTTGTTGAGTTCATCGGTGATACGCTCTATGGAGATGATGCGGATGCGGTTTTTGTTTCGGCTGATGGCCTGCAATGATTCGGGATGGATGCTGAACCCGAGCTGAGTGGCAAAACGGATGGCACGCATCATGCGCAAAGGATCATCGGAATAGGTGATGTCGGGGTCTAAAGGTGTGCGGATAATCTTTTGCTCGATGTCCTTAATGCCGTTGAACGGGTCAATCAATTGTCCGAAATCGCGCTCATTGAGGCTGACAGCTAAAGCGTTGATGGTGAAATCGCGACGGTGTTGATCGTCGGATAAGGTTCCCGGGCTCACTTCGGGCTTGCGGCTTAAATGCTGATAGGATTCTTTTCGGGCGCCAACAAACTCCACTGCATGTTCTTTGTAACGAATCATGGCCGTTCCGAACTGGCCGTAAAAACGGGCACTTTTTTGGCTGCCGAGTGCTGCTGCTACATCGTGGGCAAAGTCAATTCCGTTTCCAATCACCACAAAATCAATGTCTTTTGATGGTCGCCGAAGGATGAAATCGCGAACATTGCCGCCAATCAGATACACGGCTTCACCGCGCCTGCGTGCTACTGCTGCCACAGTTTGAAAAAGACTTCCCGAAACGTACTTCTGTAATTCCTCGATCATGCCGCAAAAGTAAGAAAACTCGGCGAAACGCGCTTTTTCAACTGGTGAGATGATTTTGGACGTGTCGAAACCGGAAATTTCTCAGTGATGGAAGTTGTGAAAACAGTGATGCTTTTCAGGCTATCTTGTATCGTTTACCCGGCAGGGCCACCAGCACGCCGTCGAATTCTAAACCTAACAGGAGTCCTGCGAGTTTAGAGGCTGGGAAAGTGCTTTTGAGCATGATGTCGTCGATGCCGGATTCTTTATCGTCCCCAAAAGCATCGAGGATTTTTTGTTCGTCTTCGCTAAAATCGCGAAATAGGCGTGTCTGTGGTGAGGCTTGCTTGTGGGTGTCCCAGCCAAGCATATAGCGAAGATTTTCAGCATTTTCGATCATGTCGGCTTTGTTGGTACGTATCAGATAGTTGCATCCTTCGCTGGTGAAGTCGCCCACGCGACCGGGTAGGGCAAACACATCTCTATTATAAGAGCTTGCGATGTTGGCGGTGATGAGTGCCCCTCCTTTTTTTGCAGATTCTATCACCACAATGGCATCCACCATTCCGGCAACGATGCGGTTGCGTCGGGGGAAATTTTCGCGGTCGGGAGTAGTTCCTGCCATAAACTCGGTGAGGAGTCCACCCTGAGTAACCATCCGCTCGGCCATGCCACGGTTGGACGGCGGGTAAATACGGTCGAGGCCGTGAGCCAAAACTCCGATGGTGGGCAGGTGGTATTTTAACGAAGCGCGGTGTGCACAACTGTCAATACCATAAGCTAATCCACTCACAATCAATACTTCGTTAGTTGAAAGTTCTTCGATAAATTGCTCGCACCAGTGTTTGCCATAATCGGTGGCTTTGCGGGTTCCAACAATGCCAATCACCTTTTGCATGTTCAGGTCGGCATTGCCAAAATAGTAGAGCATCAGCGGACTGTCGGCACAATGTTGAAGTCGCTTCGGGTATTTCTTGTCGAGAAAAAACAGTGGTTGTATGCCTTTTTTAGTTATAAAATCCATTTCTTGCTCTGCGCGCCCCAGCACATTTTGGTGAGTGATTTCGTGGATGAGGGCGGCTCCGATGCCCGGGATTTTCTCTAAGGCGCGTTTTTTTTCGCTAAACACTGCCTCGGGCCCGCCGCAATAAGCCACGAGCTTTTTGCCCAGTACGTCGCCAACGCCCGGGATGAGGGTAAGTCCGATTTGATACAGAAGTTGTTCCGACATGGCCGCCAAAATTAATGGAATTATGTTAATTTTGTTCAAAAAGAGCAAATTTGCCGGAGCCTAAACGTATTCTTATCGCCCCTCTCGACTGGGGTATTGGCCATGCCACACGCTGCATCCCGCTCATTGACGGGCTTTTGCAGCTTGGGCAGAAGCCTGTTGTTGCTGCCGATGGGGCACCTTTGCATCTGCTACGCCAACGTTTTCCCGAACTTGGGTGGACGCGCTTTCCGGGCATGGCTGTAACTTATTCAAAAAGCAAATCGGTGCCTTTGGCCATCGCCCGACAACTGCCCGCCATCCTGAAACAAGCTTATACCGATCAACGGGTGATAGAGCACTTAGTCAGCGAACAGCAAGCCGATGCGGTGATCTCCGACAACCGTTTTGGTGCTTACAGCCGGAGAGTGCCCTCGGTTTTCGTAACCCATCAGCTCAACCTTCGGCTTGGTCAGCCTTTTCGATGGGCCGAGCCTCTGACGAATACCTTGAACCGTTATTTTATTGGACGTTACCACGCTTGTTGGGTTCCCGACTTTCAGGGACAACATTCCCTTGCGGGGGCATTGTCGCAATGCCATTTGTCAGGGATTCCCCTTCGCTATATCGGGCCATTGAGCCGGCTTAAACCTTGTGAAACAAAACACGAATCTCCGACCTCCGACTTTTTGGTGATGCTTTCCGGCCCCGAACCACATCGCACCATTTTTGAAAATGCGATATTGCATCGTTTTTACGGAAAAAATGATCGGGTAGTGATACTCCGTGCTTTGCCGTTGGGTGCCGAATTGCCCGAACATTCGCCCAATATTGTCATGCACAACCATTTAGATGATGCCCAATTGGCGGAGCTGATACATAACGCACGAAATATCCTTGCCCGTGCGGGCTATTCTACCTTGATGGATTTGTGGACAATGAGACGTTATGCGTTTTTAGTGCCCACTCCGGCTCAGCCTGAACAAGAATATCTTGCTGATTTTCATCATCAAAAAGGTGGTTTCAGGAAAGTTTTACAGCATGAGCTCGACCAATTTTCAACGGATTGCCACCTGTCGCCCTTTGGGATGACTGAGGCCGGGAACGACCAATTGCTGTTGTCGCACCTATCGGAATGGCTTGCCACACTTTAGTTTCTTTATCTTTGTCGTTCATTAAAACAAGCCCTATGCTTATCAACGAGGAAATGAAAATGGCTGATGTTATTCATCTGAATCATCATTTGTTGCATGTGATCAATCGCTTTGGCATTCAGTTGGGATATGGCGAAAAGACCGTGAAACAGTTGTGTGCCGAGCATGAGCTCCCGCTGCCTTTTTTTCTCGAGATTGTAAATACGTTTCACGATCCGTCCTATTTTCCTGTGGATGCTATGCTTCGTTTCGATGCGGCACTTTTAATCCGCTATTTGCAGCAAACACATGCCTACTATCTGGAGTTTCGAATCCCTGAAATTGAGCATTATATCACCAGATTGACCACTGATGAGAGCTGGGACGAAACCATTAAAGGCCTGATACGCGATTTTTTTTGCCAATATGTTTTTGAACTTACTCAGCATATCAAACGCGAAGAAGATCGGGTTTACCCGTATGTGCTGGCTTTGGCGCATTACATAGAAACCGGCTTTGGCGAAAAGGAATTGGTCGAGAGTCTGAAGCATTATTCCATTCAGGAATATGAAAATGAACATGACGATGTGGAGTCTAAACTGTTTGATTTGAAGAATATTATCATCAAATATATTCCCCAACCCAAGGATAGCCGTATCCTGAACCTGATTTTGCATGAGCTTTTTGAGCTGGAAGACGACCTGCATAACCACTCGCATATCGAGAATATGATTTTAGTTCCGATTGTGGAGCGGATGGAAAAGGAGTTTTTTGCACTAACACGAAATGGCCGCCATGATTGAAGCCGTGAAAATTCTGCTCATCGAACCTTCCTATATTATAAAGGAGGGACTTCGCAGTGCGCTTGGACGGCTCAACCTGTCGTTTCGCATTGACGAAGTTGACGAGGTAAAAGAGAATTTAGTATTGACACTCGAAAAGTTTACCCCGAGGATTGTGTTTGCTAATCATCGCGCTCTCGAAACGAAATGGGCAGGGAATCGAAGTGCAGCCGTTTTCGATGAAGTGTTGTTGGTGGGAATGTATAACGAAAAAGTTACCCTTTTCGAAAAGGCACGCTATGATGAGGTTTTGTGCATTGAAGAGAATAAACAACAGATAATAAGCTCTTTACAGAATATTTTGAAAAAGGCCGGCCTTTTGACAAACGAAAGTGAAACCGAAAACCTGAGCGAACGCGAACGCGAAGTGCTAAGGTTTGTTGCTTTAGGGCTGACCAATAATGAGATTGCCGAACGCCTGTTTATCAGTACGTTTACGGTGATGACACACCGCAAAAATATCACCCGGAAGCTGGGCATTAAAACTGTGTCGGGCTTAACAGTGTATGCCATCCTGAACAAAATTATCGAATCGGGCGAGGTGAACGTATTCTGAATGTGATCGGTGTGTAAGTCATCCTCATTTCTTCTGTTTTTTGGTGTTGTTGTGGTCAATTTATTAATGTAAAATAAACTTGACAAAATGTAAATAAAACATTACATTTGCAGCACAAATTTTAAACAATTGTCTCCATGAAAACTTTTTTATTACCCCACAAATTCAAATCCGTCGGATGGACTCTATTGGTTCCATCGGCCATTTTGGGGCTCATTCATCTCATTTTTGAGCCTTCGTTTCTTGTCATCAACACTAAATTATTTGCTTTTTTAAGCGATCAATTTCTTTCCGAAACAGGGTATTTTACCATTGTTGAGGCTAATCTATCCAATACACTTCTTGGGATTTTCTTCATAATCGGTGCTCTCTTGGTAGCCTATTCAAAAGAAAGGACTGAAGATGAATTCATTGCAGGCATGAGACTCTCATCGTTGCTTTGGGCAGTTTTTGTCAATAGCGTTCTGTTGGTTTTTGCTTTCATGTTTTTTTATGGGTTAGCATTTCTGCAGGTGATGGTTTACAATATGTTTACCATTTTGATCCTTTTTATTGCCCGTTTTCATTATGTGCTTTTCAAAAATCGTAATCAGGTTGGCGATGAAAACTAAATTGAAAGTGGAGCGGGCAGCGCTTGGCATGACTCAGGACGAACTGGCTCAAAAGGTATCGGTGAGCCGTCAAACCATCATAGCCATTGAGGCCGGGCGATGGGTTCCTTCGGCCGTGCTGGCCATAAAAATTGCAAGGGTATTCAACAAAGCAGTCGAAACGCTGTTTATTCTCGAAGAGGGCGACTAAGCCCTGCCGACG
>JBDHYV010000023.1:0-15929 GCA_039811545.1 Bacteroidales bacterium
GTATTCAGAGTACGTAGAGAAACGATTGCAACGAATCGAGGCGCTTTCGGCGGCTGCCGAAAACCAACAAAAAGAAATAAAGGAAATCGAACGTTTTATTGAGCGTTTCAGGTATAAAGCTACCAAAGCAAAACAGGTCCAAAGCCGAATCAAACTGCTCGAAAAAATGGACGAAATACTTGTAGATGAGATGGATCAGAAGGCTATCCATTTCAAGTTCCCGCCCGCTCCCCATTCGGGAAATATTGTACTCAACCTGAATTCAATCTCTAAATCTTATGACGAGCTCCAGGTTTTGAAAGACTTGAATATGACCATTCTGCGTGGGGAAAAAGTGGCCTTTGTAGGCCGCAATGGCGAAGGAAAGTCAACTTTGGCCAAAATTATTGCCGGTGTTTTAGAAGCTGATGGAGAGGTGAAGTGGGGTCATTTAGTGAAGTTGGGTTATTATGCGCAGAATCAACACGAGATGCTCGATTTGGAGAAAACTGTCTTCGAAACACTCGATGATGTAGCAGTGGGCGATGTCAGAACACGGATCAAAGGGATTCTGGGTGCTTTTCTATTCAGCGGCGAAGCTATTGAAAAAAAAGTGAAGGTGCTATCCGGCGGCGAAAAGGCACGTCTCTCACTCACAAAAATGTTGCTCGAACCAACAAATCTGCTTGTATTGGACGAACCTACCAACCACCTTGATATGCAGTCGAAGGACATTCTTAAAAATGCCCTGATTCAATATGATGGTGCCCTGATTATCGTTAGCCACGACCGCGATTTTCTGGCAGGATTAACGGAAAAAGTGTACGAATTCCGTAAACCGCTAATTCGCGAGTATATCGGCGATATTTATGATTTTCTGCGTGAACGTGAACTTAAGAACTTGAAAGAGTTGGAACTTAGCACTGTTGTGCTGCCAAGAGAATCCAGAGAAGAAAATGCCTCCGAGGCAAAACTGAAATGGGAGCGGAAGAAAAACTTAGAACGCGAAAAACGTAAGCTTGAGAAAGAGGTGGAACGGATAGAGAACGAAATCAATACTTCCGAATACGAACTAAAATCACGTGATCAGATGCTGGCCAACCCTGCAAATTATATGGCCGAGACCTTTGATAAACTTTGGTACGAAAATTATGAAAGAATTAAACAAAACCTTGCCGACGATTTGAAGCAATGGGAACAACTGCACACCCAACTTGATGACTTGAGTCGTGAGATTGAGAATTTGTTAGCCTAAATATCCTACTTGTTGCGGGAGTAAAGACTTTCGATAAAAACTTCCATATCTCTTTTTCTTTCGGCTGCAACTTGAATGTTTGCAAGATGATGTAAGCTCTTCTCGTAATACATCTGCATTGCTTGCAGGCTGTGCTTCTTGATGTCTAATTGATTAAAAAGCGCCATCACATCTTTAATTTTGTTGGCTGGGGCAATTTTTTTATTGGGGTCGTAGAGTGTTTTCAACTGCCTAGATTGGCTTTCGTTGGCGAGTTGAAGTGCTTTGAGGTAAAGAAATGTCTTTTTGTTTGCCAAGATGTCGCCGCCCGATTGTTTTCCAAAAACGCTCTCATCGCCGTAGGCATCGAGGAGGTCGTCCTGAAGCTGAAACGCAATTCCGAAATCGAGACCGAAGCTGTAGATTTCTTCGGTGTCGTTGGGATTGGCCTCAGCAACTAATGCGCCGATTTTCAAACTCGAACCAAGCAACACAGCCGTTTTCAGTGTTATCATCCGGATATAATCCTCAATTTCCACTGTATCGGATTCTTCAAAATCCATATCCATCTGCTGGCCTTCGCAAACTTCAATGGCTACCTTGCTGAGTGTCTCAAGCACTTCTTTGATATAGCGGGGCTGGGTTTTCATGGCGTATTGGTAGGCAATGGCAAACATCGTATCGCCCGAAAGGATGGCAATATCGGAATTCCATTTTTTGTAAACTGTTTCAAAACCTCTTCGAAGAGGTGCTTTGTCCATGATATCGTCGTGTACAAGGGTGAAATTGTGAAACATTTCCATCGCTAGGGCAGGATATTTCACATCGTCTGTTACACCGTCAAACAGTTCGCAAGCAAGCAGCGCCATAACCGGACGGATTCGTTTGCCTTTTTGCGACATTACATAATCTATCGGAGCATAGAGTCGTTCGGGCTTTTTATCAAAATCCTGTGTTGCGATAAGGTTGTTGATGAGTGTTTCGAACTCGGTAATGCGGCTCATAGTGTTATTTGATAAGGTTGATAAGGTATTGGCCGTAACCGCTTTTCATCAGCGGTAATGCGAGTTTCTGAAGCTGTTCATTGTTGATAAACCCTTTGTTGTAAGCCACTTCTTCGATGCAGCCCACTTTCAAGCCCTGTCTGTTTTCGATCACTTCCACAAATTGCGAGGCTTGCAAAAGCGACTCAAAAGTCCCGGTGTCGAGCCAAGCTGTACCTCGGCCCAAGATACCGACTTTAAGTTGGCCTTTCTCAAGGTAATACTTGTTCACATCGGTGATTTCATATTCGCCACGGGCACTTGGCCGGATGTTTTTTGCCACGTCCACAACGCTGTTGTCGTAAAAATATAATCCGGGAACGGCGTAATTCGATTTCGGGTTTTGCGGCTTTTCTTCAATAGAGATGGCTTTGTTATTCTCATCGAAAGTAACCACGCCATAGCGTTGGGGGTCGGCTACGTGATATGCGAAGACAACACCACCCGTGGGGTCGTTGTTTTGCATCAGGGTCTGCTGTAAACCGCTGCCATAGAAGATGTTGTCGCCCAGAACCAAAGCGGCTTTGTCGCGGCCAATGAAGTGTTCGCCAATGACGAAGGCTTGTGCGAGCCCGTTTGGGATGGCTTGCTCGGCATAAGAAAAACTGCAACCTAACGATTGTCCATCGCCCAGAAGGCGGCGAAAGCTTGGCAAATCCTGTGGTGTCGAAATAATCAGGATGTCGTTGATGCCGGCCATCATCAGAATCGAAAGCGGATAATAAATCATTGGCTTGTCATAGATGGGCATCAGTTGTTTGCTCACGGCAAGGGTTAAGGGGTGAAGGCGAGTGCCGGAGCCGCCTGCTAAAATGATTCCTTTCATGGTGTGTTCTTGTTTAAGTGAATTAATTCGAGCTTGTTTCTTCCACTTCGATACCTTCAATGGGGCTGTTGTCGTCTTCATCGGGCATTTCGAGCAGTGGTTCGGTAAACGATTTTCCGGTACCCCACTTGTCGAAGGTGAGCAAAAGCGAGGGCAGAAGGAAAAGGTTGGCTAAAACAGCAACCAGCAACGTAAACGACACTAAGAAACCCAGTGCCACAGTGCCGCCAAACGATGAAAGGGTGAAAATGGCAAATCCGAAAAATAGTACAATGGCCGTATAAATCATCGAAAAACCGGTTTCGAGCAAGGCACCTATCACCGACTCGTGTATTTTCCAGTCGTGAATTTTTAACTGTTGGCGGTATCGCGACAAATAGTGAATCGTGTTGTCAACACTGATGCCCAACGCCACACTAAAAATGAGGATGGTGGAGGGCTTGATGGGTATTCCGGCATAACCCATCATCGCAGCGGTGAGCAGTTGTGGAAACAGATTGGGAATCATCGAGATGACAATCATCTTGAATGACGAAAACCTTAGTGCCATCAACAAAGCGATGATGGCCATGGCAAGCATAAGCGACGAAATCAGGTTGTTAACTAAATAATTGGTGCCTTTCAGGAAAACCAAACTCGTGCCGGTACGTGTAACTGTATAGTCGCGGGGATTGAAAATCGAATCAATCACCGGAACAAGACTCTTCTCAATGCTGTCAATCTGATGGGTGTTGACATTAGCTAATTGAACGCTGATGCGGGTTTGCTGAAGGGTTGTGTCAACAAACGAATTGATAATGGTGCGTTTGTCGCTTTTGAAATCTGGGATATACGAAAGAATGAAATTCCGCTCCTGATTGTTTGGTAAACTGTAGTATGCCGGATCACCATTGAAAAATCCCTGTTTGGCAAACTTCACAATCTCAACAATGGAAAGCGGCTTGCTCATTTGCGGATAACGCGCGAGACTGTCCTGCAACTGCTCAATTTTTTGTATTGTTGACGCACGAAGAATGCCTTTCTTTTTATGGGTGTCAATGCTAATTTCAAAAGGCATGACACCTTTGAAATGTTTCTCGAAAAACATTAGGTCTTTGTATAATTGCTCTTTGTGTGAAATATCGTCCACCACATTGCCTGTTGTTTTAAGCAGCGAAACGCCAACCACACCGGCTATGGCCAATGAAATTGTAATAAAATAAACGGCATTTCGCCTGTTAACCACCACGAAGGCAATCTTTTTTAGAACATGGTTGATGTTTCCCTTCTCAAAATGCTGATAATGCTTCGGTTTTGGAGGTGGTAAATAACTGAAAATTATTGGGATAAGAAATAGGCTTAGCAAATAGGCAACAAAAATGTTGATGGCAGCAATGATGCCAAACTGCACCAACATTTCGTTGCGGGTAATGATAAATGAGGCAAAACCGGCAGCAGTGGTGGCGTTGGTCAAGAAGTTGGCCGAACCGATAGACCGAATCACCCGCGAAAGGGCTTTCACTTTGTTGCCATGTGCTAAAAACTCACCATAATATTTGTTGAGCAGGAAAATAGAGTTTTCAACCCCGATCACAATCATCAGGGCAGGCAGGATGCCAGTCAGAATGGTGATTTTATAACCGAAAATCCCTAGTAGCCCGAACATAAAAATAACCGTGATAATGACAATCAGGATGATGAATCCCATATTTCGGGCTGAGCGGAAAAAGGCGTAAAGAATGCCAAAGGCAATGCCAATCGCTAAAAAAGTGAATAAAATCAGTTCAGACTGTACTTTTTGCGAGGTGATGGTGCGGATATACGGAAGACCTGAATAGTGAAGCGGCACATCGTATTTTTCGGTATAGGTGTCGAGCATGTTTTTGATTTCGTACACAACACCGATACGATTTTTAGAGTTCAGCACCTTTTTGTCCAACGTAATCATCATCATGCTTACATTAGAGTTCTTATTGAAAAGCAGGCCATCGTAAAAAGGAAGGTTATAAATCTGATTCTTCAACGAGTCGAGTTGCGCTTGAGTGGCAGGCATCGTTTCAATCAAAGGTTTGAAATCAAACTTCTTGCGTTCGTCGTTTCTGACAAGAGTAAACATTCGTCCAACCGAAACCACTTCTTCTACTCCTTTGATAGTCCGCACTTTTTCGGTAAGATCATGCCAGGTGATAAAACGTTCCAGATCGAAAAGATGCTCGTCCTGAACCCCCACAAACATCACACTGCCATCTTGGCCAAAAGTCTCCTTGAATTTTTCATAAACCACATTCACCGTATCGTTGGCCGGAAGCATGCGTGCAAAATCGTATGACATTTTTACGGTGGAGCCTTTCCAACCCATGAAAATGGTCAACAGCCCAATCGCAATTAATACCGTCAGACGAGCCCTTAAGATTAACCTAACTAATAAGTTCCACATTGTCAATAGATTAGTTTAGCGAAGCAGAGCTACCTTAAGGTTGATTCGCTCGAAAATTTGAAGTTCCGAAATTAGAATAATAATTTTATATAAAAAAATGGCGCAATCTTTGCACTTTGAATTTGATCGAAACCAAAAACAAACGAACGATGAATCATAAAAATATCATTCTTATCTTTCTTTTTGTCGGACTTTTCGTGGCGTGTCAGTCGCCGGCGCGACTTATCCAGCATGGCAATAACGATCAAGCATTCAGGTTGTTGGCAAAGAAGATGTACAAAAATAATCCGCGCGAAAAGCATATTGGCCAGCTTCAACAAAGCCTCGAAGCTGCCAATGAGACGGATTTATCACAAATCCGCTACCTGAAAATGAGTGGTGAGCCTTCAGCCTGGCCCGAAATATTTGATCTCTACCGCAATTTCGATGACCGGCAGCTCATGGCCCGAAATCTTCCTCAGCGGGTGAAAGATATTATTCATTTTCAGCCTGTTGATATTGCGGCCGATTTGGTCTTTGCCAAAAATAGGGCGCAGGAATATCTTTTCGCCAAAGCCAACCAATTGCTTTCAACCAAAGACCGCAACGATGCGGCCCAGGCTTTGGAGATGCTCAACCGACTCAGACGAATTTCGCCCGATTATCCCGGCCTCAATACAATGGTGAAAGACGCTGAAATACAGGCAACAAAACGCGTTTATGTGGAATTTGTCAATCAATCGGGGGCACCTCTGCCTGACGAGATTGTCCGGCAAATGATGCAAATTCCAACCGCCCGACTCGATGAAAAATTCCTTGCTTTCGATCTCAAACCACAGAAAGACCTTAGCTACGACGGTAGAGTAGATGTGTTGCTCACAGGCATAGCCGTCTCACCCGAAAGGGTTGATCGCCGTCAGTTTACCGAGAAAAAGGAAATTCAGGATGGCAAACAGCCCAAACGCGATGCCCGCGGGAATATCCTTTACGACTCAACGGGAAAAGTGATCGAAGAACCGCGCTATCGCATGGTGGAGGCAATGGTGAATGAGGTAACACTGAACAAAGAAGCTGTCCTTTCTGTAAAACTCGACTTTCTGCAACTTCCTTCAAAGCGAAGCTTTGACCACTCTTCCACCGACATCGTGCAATCTTTCGCTTATCGTTTTGTAACGGTGAACGGCGATTTGCGGGCCTGCAGCCCCGAAACCTTGAAACTGACAAAGCTCGAACCGCTGCCTTTTCCAACTGATACCCAAATGATTTTTGATGCCGCAGGCAATCTCAACAAATGGTTGGTTGACGAACTAATGCGTAAAAAGAGCCTGATGCGTGGAGGCCATTGAAACTTTAAAAACCATGAAAAAGGTACTATTTATTGATACAGCCCATCCGGTTTTGTGCGAAGAGCTTGTCGCGATGGGCTTTGAGTGCGACAGCCCCGAAGGGCTCTCGTACGATGATTATATGAAAATTATCTCCGATTACGAAGGCGTTGTCGTCCGAAGCAAAGTTCCACTCGATGCGCCTTTGCTGAAAATGGCCACTTCGCTCCGTTTCATTGCCCGCGTTGGCGCAGGCATGGAGAATATTGACATCAAACAGGCTGTTCAACAGGGCATTGTGTGCCTGAATGCGCCCGAAGGAAACCGCAATGCAGTGGCCGAACATGCTTTGGGGATGTTGCTCGCCTTGATGAACAACCTACTTCGTGCCGATGCTCAGGTGCGAAAGGGTGTTTGGATACGCGCCGAAAATCGCGGCTACGAAATTCAGGGAAAAACGGTGGGCATCATCGGCTTTGGAAATACCGGAAGTGCCTTTGCAAAGAAACTTCAAGGTTTCGGCGCAGTAGTGTTGGCCTACGATAAATATAAAACGAACTTCTCGGATGACATTGTGGTGGAATGTGCAATGCAACGAATTTTTGAGGAAGCTGATATCCTTAGCCTCCATTTGCCCCTCACCGATGAAACAGAGAGCCTGGTGGATAACGATTTCCTGCAACGTTTTCGCAAACCGATATGGCTTGTGAATACTGCCCGCGGCCCCATTGTAAAAACGGCTGATTTGGTTCACCATCTTCAAAATGGTAAAGTCAGGGGCGCTTGCTTAGATGTTTTGGAGTATGAGAAATTTTCGTTTGAAGCCCTGCGCCAGAATGAATTGCCCGAGTCTTTTGCCAAATTGCTGAATATGTCCAATGTGATGCTGAGCCCACACATTGCCGGCTGGACACACGAATCACATTACCTGATGGCCAAGGTATTGGCCGATAAAATTAGGCGGCTTTTTGCCTAAAAGAAAAAGGAGCCAACGGCTCCTTTTTCTTTATTTTCTTCTTTTGTTCACCATTTCAAGATGTGATGGAAGTCATATTCTTCCGGGTTTGGCAAAAACTTTCGTGCAGCTTCGTAGTCATCTTTGGTGAGGTATTGCATTCCGCCGCCGAAAATCAGCCGAGCTTTCTCGCCCTGCATATTCACCAACCGAGGTTTCACTTTGCCATTTTCGTCTTCTACATCTTTCAGATAGAGTGGGGCAGCGTTGCCGGCCGGATCGGAAGTGACCATTGCTCCAGTAACCCCCTGATCGAAAAGAGCCTTCACCCCATAACCCAATAGTCCGCAATACATCAGGTCGAAGGCCGTCGGCATCACGCAGCGGAGTTCGTAGCCCAGCTCAACGGGGCGGCTCTTGATGTTGAGCCCAAGCTCCTTCAACCGAAATTGAATCAACATATTATAGATGTGTGCTTTACTAACATTGCCAAGCTCGGGATGGCCATGTTCGTCAAACGTGAAATTGACACCGGAGCCCACAATCTCTTCATCAGTCATAAAATGGAAAACCCCTTCACTTACAATGGCTGCGCCGTATTGAATGCCGAGAATCTTGCGTTTGACCATCGAAGAGATGACCAACCGGACAATCTTGTCTAAGGTGACAGGGGTGTTGTAAAACATTTCGGGGATAACAATCATCGGATAGTGGCAGGCTGCGCCGATTCCGAAAGCTAAATGGCCGGCCTCGCGACCCATGGCCGAGACCACAAACCAGTTGCCGCTGGTGCGCGCATCCTCATAAACCGTCTGTGCAATACGGACACCTTCGTCTTTGGCCGAGTAATAACCAAAAGTGGGCGAACCTTCGGGCAGAGGAAGGTCGTTGTCAATGGTTTTCGGAACGTGGATGTTTTGGATTTTTACATCGTTCTCGGCCAGAAACTTCGAGATGCGGTTAGCCGTTGAAGCAGTATCGTCGCCGCCGATGGTAACTAAAAGCTTAATGTTGTTGTCAACAAAAAAACGTGTCGTAAACTCTTGATCCTTTGGTTTATAACGACTCATCCTCAGTGCCGAGCCACCTTGCTTCTGTATGTCATCGGCAAAAGTAAAGTTAAACTCAATCATCTCCGGATTGTCGCAAAACAACCCTTTATAGCCTCCGTGAAGGCCAATCACACGAAAGCCGCTTTGCAAAAAAACCTTTGCAACAGTGCTCACAACAGTATTGATTCCAGGTGCCGGACCGCCGCCGGCAAGAATGACAATGGATGGTTTCATAAAGTCGTATAAAGATAGATTTTGCAAAGATAACCTATTCGCCTTTTGCCTGTGCCAACGATGTTTCGGATATGCAAAAGTTGAGTTTTTTGCTCATAATAAAGCTCTAAGGTGAAAAGGCTAAATAGTTGATATTTAGTGCTATTTTAATAAAATCTTGATTTTATTCCTCAAACGTGTGCGCCACGACCCCTTTTTGTTAAAAAAAACCTACTTTTGTCTGGTTAATCACAACACATTAAGGACTATGAAATATTTATCTTTCAGAATGGCTTTGGGGCTGTTCCTGATGATGCTTGTTGCTCCAGCGTTTTCGCAGCTCGAAACCAATGTGGATGCGCTGAAAAAAATCGAAAAAGAGCAGGCTAAAGAATGGAAGCTGAAGCAAAAACGTGCAAAAGAATACGCCAAAGCACATGGAATTGAATTGAGGCAGGAGTTTGCTGACGGCACGGTTATCGAACTCATTGATGTGGAAAACGGCCAGCCCGTTTATTACAAAACCGACAATCTGGGTGCCGCCATCACTACCCGTGCCAACCAATTGTGGCAGGGCGGCAGCGTTGGTGTGATTGTGGAAGGCGAAGGATACAGTAAGGTCGGTATTTGGGATGGCGGCAGCGTCAGAAAAACACACCAAGAATTTAACAACACCGGCACTTCACGCGTTACACAGGTTGACAATGCCAGCTCAATGTCGGCACATGCCACACACGTGGCCGGCACCATCATCGCCGCAGGTATCAAACCCAACGCCAAAGGCATGGCCCACAAAGCCCAACTGAAAGCCTATGACTGGTCTAATGTGGAAACCGAAATGACGGCCGCTGCCAACAACGGCATGGAAGTTTCAAATCACTCGTGGGGAATGGTCAGAGGATGGTCTCAGAACGAAACTACCGGCGAATGGACCTGGAACGGATCTACAAGTGTCTCACCTGTTGAGGATTATCTCTTTGGATTCTATAACTCACAAGCCCGCACTTGGGATCAGATTGCCTACAACGCACCTTATTTTCTCATCTCCAAATCGGCCGGTAACGACCGTGGCGATGGCCCGTCAGATGCCGGACAAAACGGAAAACCTGAAAAAGACGGCGGTGATGATGGATACGACTGCATCGGAGGTTCAGGAGTGAGCAAAAATATACTGTCGGTAGGAGCGGTGAAAGAAGTACTTAACTATAACGGCCCGTCTAACGTAGTCATGAGCAGTTTCTCAGGATGGGGCCCGGCCGACGACGGACGTATTAAACCCGACGTAGTAGGAAAGGGCGTTGACGTGTATTCACTCAACAGTACCAGCAATACCTCCTATACCACAATGAGCGGCACCAGTATGTCGTCGCCCAACGTTGTGGGCAGCATGGTGCTGTTGCAACAACTTTATCAGCAAACACACAGCGGACAACCCATGCGCTCGTCAACCCTGCGCGGCTTAGTAATCCATACAGCCGATGAAGCCGGAAATACCGTTGGCCCCGACTATAAATTCGGATGGGGTCTGATGAACACAGCCCGTGCCGGCGAAATCATCATTGACGACCAAGCTCAAAACGTGATTGACGAAGTTACCCTCCAAAATGGCAATACCTTCACCCGTGAAATTGAAACTAATGGAACACAACCACTGCGTGTTACCATCTGCTGGACGGATAAACAGGGTAGTATCCCCACAACAATGCTCAACAACAGAACTCCGGTGATTGTCAATGACCTCGACCTTAAGCTTTTAGACGAAAGCCTGAATGTGTATTATCCATATAAATTGGATCCGGAAAACCCATCGGCGGCTGCTACCACCGACACAAAAAACTTAGTTGATAATGTGGAAATGGTATATCTGGCAGCACCGGCTCCCGGAAAATACACTATCATGGTTGACCACGCCGGAACTCTGGTTGCCGACCAAGTGTTCTCGCTGATTATTACAGGAATCAATGAATATTATAGTCTCCCGCAGTGTAGCCCAGGTATGCAAAGTCCGCTCGATGGCGCAACCAACGCTTTCCTGAATCATAAGGTAACCTGGCAGCCTGCTCCCTTTGCAACAGCTTACGATATTTATTTCGGAACCGATGGTGAGGGTGTTACACCCCCATCCAATATCCTCAATGGTGTCACGGTCAATGATAACTGGTTCCGCCCCAGTCTCCAGCCGCTCACCACCTATTATCTGATGCTGAAACCGCGCAACTCCTTTGGCGTTACAGATTGCCCTACCATCTACAGTTTCACCACCATGGAAGCTATTTCGCAATATCCGTATGAAATGACGGTTGAAGGCGCTACTCCGCCCGAACTTCCCGCAAAATGGTCTTCGATTGACAACGGAAACCTTAAATGGACCACAACATCACTCATTGGCTACAATAGCTCTAAAGCTTTTGCCTGCTATTCACAGTCGAGCCAGCCACAGGCACTCGACAACTGGCTCATTGCACCGCCTTTTGCTGTGAGTGCCGGAAAAGAATATAGCCTGACTTATGCCTTCCGATGCTTCTTCCCCACCAATCCCGAATCTATGAAAGTGGCTTGGGGCACCTCGGGCGATGCCAATGGATTGTCAAATGTGTTGTTCGATAACCCAGCAATCAGTGCTCAGGATTGGGCGGTGAATAGCCACTTGATCCAACCCCAGACTGATGGTGTGATTTTTGTCGGCTGGCATGCCTATACCCCTACCGGAATGGGTCAATTTATTGATGCGGTCAAATTAGAAGATTGGGGTGCCGTAGGCGTTGAAGAAGCAATGGAAAAACAAATCAGCGTGAACTATACCAACGGAATGTTAAGTGTTGACCTGAAAGAAAACCCGGGCAAGCTTGTCTTGAAAGTAACCAATGCTGCCGGACAACTCCTGTTTGAAGAAAAGCTGCCCGCCGGACATCGCTATACCAAGGCAGTTGACTTCACGAAGGGATTGTATATCATCACCGTATCGGGAAGCGATTTCGAGAAAAATACCAAAATCATCCTGAACTAAACACGGAATCCCTTTACTTACCGTAAATGAATAAGGCGCCGCAAGTGTATGTAGCGCCTTATTCATTTTTATGCTTCAGCGGTTTATTTGTTGTTCAGTTTCTGCAGCGCAAATGTATAAGCTCCAAGGGCAACGGCCCGGCTCGTGCCGAGTTTGCTGACTCCTACACCAAGTTTTTTCACCGGATCGTAGTGAACTGTTTGATCAGTGAAAGGCACGGCAATCATCCGTGGTGAAGAGCTGTTTAAAAAGACATGGAGGTCGGCCGGATCTTCCAGACCGAAAACAGACGATTCGAGCCTTCTGACCTTTGATTGTGTAGGCTCTTCGTAAATCCCGTTCAGTCGTTTCAGCATAGCAGGAAAAAACAGTTCCCACGAGGCTGCTAGGCCACCGCCAATGACTACAGGGCCGTCCACAATGGTAATCATATCGGCTAAGGCTTCGCCCAATGCCTGTCCAAGCTCATCAAATGCGTCTAAGGCAGCTTGTTTGTCGCCGTTGACTGCACCGGTTGCAATCTGATAGATGTTGAAAGCCTGAAGTGCTAAAGTCATACCGCTGCGGTGGTTGTATCCGTGGACCAAAGCGCGGGCACAGGTGTTTTCCTCGGCATAGGTTTTCGGGTTGATGCCGTTGCGAAGCAGCCACACCTCGCCGGCGGCATTTGTGTCGCCTTCAAGCAGCTTGCCGGCCGCCACCATGCCGCCGCCAAAGCCTGTACCCAAAGTTACCCCAATCAGGTTGGCGTAGCGTTTTGGCTGTCCGGCCTCGCGCAACACTTCATTCAGCCAGGGGAGAAAACCGTAGCTTGCTTCGCCTAAGGCAAACAGGTCGCCGTCGTTATTGATGAAAACAGGAATCCCAAACAACTGTTCGAGCATGGGGCCAAGCGCCACGCCGCCGCGAAATGCCGGCAGATTGCCTAAATCGCCAATGATGCCGTTTTTGTAGTCGGCAGGCCCTGGAAAAGCAAAACTGATGGCGTCAGCCGGACGACCCAATTGCGAAACCACTGCCCGAAACCCGCCAATCATCCCCTCTAAACAAAGGGTCAGATCGTGGGCGTTGGCCGGCTGATGGACAGGCCTGACAATTTCATTGCCGTTTTGTATGGCCGAAAAAACAAAATTGGTGCCACCGGCATCAAGGGTCATCACGATGGCATTGCTTTGAGCTGACATATTCATTTTCTTTTAGGTGAGATTGAAATTCATGTTAAAAAGAAGAACGTGTTATGACTTAAGTAAAATACAGAAAATCAATTATATACAGAAGTTGATCCATTGCCCCGAATGGCTGATTAAGCTCCGGTATGTGTGCGATGATCATGGGGTAACAGAGCAAAGGTAGCTATTTTCAGTGCTGTGATTTTACTGCTTGCAGAAATTGTGTAAACATGCTGAAGGTCTGCAAGATATCGTTTGAAATTTAATGCCGTTACTTTTTTGCTGCCGAATGGCTATAATGTTTCAACGCCCGAATCTTCAAAAGAAATTCCAATCATCAAACGCAAAGAAATTGTTGGACGGGCTCGCGCAGAGATACATTGGCATATTTTTCAAATTCCTAAAAGTTTAATGTTTTTCTCTGCCGGATTACTGGTGGGTTTCATCTATATTTGTTCTCTCATACAAATCGTTTTAGGAAAAAACATTTTGTCTTTTCTTGACATTGTTTCAGATAATATTTACAGATGATGAGAACTTATTTTTTTGCGATTTTGCTTTGTTTTGCGCCGGTCTTCGCTGTTTTTGCCCAAGATTCGGATGACATTCGTGTAATGACTTTTAACATCCGATTAGACACTCCCGTTGACAGTCTCCACCAGTGGAGTTACCGCAAGGCAGAAGCAGCCAAACTCTTTTCGCTTGAGGCTGTGGATATTGCCGGCACTCAGGAAGTGATGAAACATCAGCTTGATGACCTTTTGGCCGGAGCTCAGGCTTTTGCGTCACTGGGGGTGGGTCGTGCCGATGGCAAGGAGGCCGGTGAGTATAGTGCTATTTTTTACCGCAAAGACCAATTTCGCCCTGAAAGGTCCGGAAATTTCTGGCTGAGCGAGACACCTGAAATTGCCGGCTCCAAAGGCTGGGATGCCGCCTGCGAACGCATTGTGAGCTGGGCCGTGTTCACCGACCTGAAAACCAACCGGCAGTTCCTGTTTATGAACACCCATTTCGATCATATCGGCGTTCAGGCGCGCAAAAACAGTGCTTTACTCCTGATTGAAAAAGCCGCCGAATTAGCCGAAATGCTTCCGGTGATCATCACCGGCGATTTTAATGGCACGCCGGATTCAGAACCTGTGGAGATTATGCTTCACAGCGGATGGCTTTTCGATTCAAAAAAATTGGCCAAAACCACCAACGGCCCTGAATGGAGTTTCCACGACTTCGGACGACTGCCGGAAAACGAACGAGAATTGATTGATTTTATCTTCGTCAACAAGAAAGTTGAGGTGAAATCCTATTCCAATATCTTCCGACATCTGGGCTCCACTTATTATTCCGACCACAATCCGGTTATCGTTCAGCTCCGACTTACTGAATAACTAAAATTTCATATCATCCTGATTTTGGGTAATTTGTTGTTCACGACAGCACAGTTGTTGCCGGTATCATGGATTATTTTGTGCAAGATTTATTTAGATTAAATACAAATTGCTGTTAATCAAGCTTTAAAGCATTTCTCCGGTAAAATATTCGCTACTTTAGTCCGCTCAAAAAAAGAAAGACCCAAAGTATGCGCATCCAGAGAAATGGCAGCCGACAGCCTCATCCACAAGCCGAAAACCCCGATTTGCAAGCACTTCGGCTTGCATTAAGCGATAAAAAAAATAGCGAAGGCGGCCTGATTCCACTCCTTCAGCTTGTTCAAAACGAGTATGGCTATCTCCCGGAAGAGGCTTTCGGAATCATTTCGGAAGCAACCGGACTGCCGATTGCCGATATTTACGGTGTGGCCACTTTTTATGCTCAGTTTCGCCTCCAACCTGTGGGCAAAAACATTATCAAAGTATGTCACGGAACTGCCTGTCATGTCCAGAATGCCAATGCCCTGAGCGAAGCTCTGCGCGATGAACTCGCCATTGAAGATGGACAAACATCGGCCGACAACCTTTTTACACTCGAACATGTGGCATGCTTGGGTTGCTGTTCATTGGCACCGGTGATGATGGTGGGCGAAAATACCCATGGGAAACTTAGCGGAAAAAGTGCAATAAAAATTCTCAGAGACATAAAAAACCAAGCCACTCAGGACAAAACGAACGCAAGAACATGAAGACACCATCGCAAATAAAAATCGTCGTAGGGCTTGGAAGTTGCGGAATAGCCGCCGGTGCTGCTAAAACTTTCGAACGACTGGAAGAGATTCAAAAGCTTGGCCTTTACGATTTCGACATAGAAAAAACGAGCTGCATCGGCATGTGCTACAGAGAGCCATTAGTTGAGGTGAACGATGGAAAAAACTGGACTATCTACGGAGATGTTACTGCCGAAAAGGCCGACGATTTGCTGGCCGCTTTGTTTTCGGGCAAGCCGGCATACACTGTTGAAGCTATCGCCAACAAGGAAAAAACCGGAACGGAGGAAGAATTTCTTAAAGGCCAGGTGCGCATAGCATTGCGCAATTGTGGACATATCAATCCCGAGTCGCTTGACGAAGCAGAGGCTCATGGGGCGTATGCAGCCATCAGAAAAATTGCCGCAAATAAATTGCCTTCTGAGGCAGTGATTCAAACCATTATAGATTCCGGGCTTCGGGGCAGGGGAGGAGGCGGATTTCCCACCGGTCTCAAATGGCGTTTTGCCGCACAAGGTGATGAAACAGAGAAATATATCATCTGTAATGCCGACGAAGGCGACCCCGGTGCTTTCATGGATCGGTCGCTGCTCG
>JBDHYV010000024.1:0-15909 GCA_039811545.1 Bacteroidales bacterium
GGAGGCCGTTGTCTTTTCTGGAAGCCCTTTTTTAACGGCTCACATGGACTCGCCTGTTTCGGGCCAGCCGTCATTGAAATTTCAGGTGGGGCCGATTTCATTTTTTCAGACCAACAGTGTACAGGCCGAACGCCTTTATCGGTTGGTTTTTGATTTTGCGGGTTTCATAGGTAACGAAACGGTGTATGACCTCTATTCAGGCACTGGAACTATAGCGCTTTATGTGGCAAGAGCCGTTGGAAAGGTGATTGGCATCGAATATGTAGAAGAGGCCGTGGGCGATGCCCGTACAAACGCCATGCTCAATGCGATTGGGAATGTTGCCTTTGTTGCCGGCGATATGCCCAAGGTGCTGAGCAAAGATTTTGTGTTGCAACACGGCCATCCGGACGTGGTGATTACCGATCCGCCTCGCGCCGGAATGCATCCCGATGTGGTGGCACAGCTCCTTGAAGTTAAAGCCGAAAGAATCGTTTACGTCAGTTGCAATCCCGCCACTCAGGCGCGCGACATCGCCATGCTAAGTGCCGCCTACTCAGTGGAAAAAGTTCAGCCGGTGGATATGTTCCCACAAACCCAGCACGTTGAGAATGTTGCTCTGCTCAGACTCAAAAACGGTATTGAACAGGCCTGATCCTTTCTCATTTCGGTTTTTTTTCGCTCGAAAAACATTGTCGGGCAATTCAACTTCTTTGCTTACAACAAGCTTTTCGGAAACGATTGTTTCTTTTTTTTTGACTTCCGATACCGAATCCGACATTCCGAATCCAACACTGTGCGCTTTTCCACGAATCAAAATGGTTTTAGCGAAATGAAGCCGTTTTGCAACCTATTGGGTAATGAATTTGCTCTCGGAAAGATGTCTTATTGGAAAATGCAGATAATCAAGACATTAAATATTAATAAAATGAAATGAAAGACAGCGGAATTTTTTTACTGAGGATTTAAAAAAAGATGAGTAGGTAAACCAAAAAAGACTATTTTTGCTTCAATCCGTGTAGAAGGATAACTGGCGGATTATTAGAGTTGTCATTCAATATAGACGAAATATTTCTGCTGCACCCCAAGTTTATTGCACTATTAAATACAAATAAAACATGAATTTAGATCGTATTTTTGGTTTTCTGGTTCCTAAAAACAGGAGATTTTTTCCACTTTTCGTTGAGTCGGCCAAGACTCTTGTCGAAGGTTCTGCCTTGTTGGTAAAGCTTTTCGAGGAAGAAGATGTGGAAGAGAGGGATGTGATTATCAAAGAAATTAAAAAGGTTGAAAAAAAGGCTGATGAGATTACCCGCATATTGTTGGATGAGCTCAATGGCACCTTTATTACGCCTTTTGACCGTGAGGATGTCCATGATCTGATTAACAGCCTCGACGATGTGATTGATTACATTGACGCAGCAGCCAAACGCGTGTATTTTTACAAGGTACATTCGTTTCCGCCTGAGTTTGTCAAAATTTCTTGCCTGATTCACAACTCCAACCAGGAGATTTTGAAAGTACTGAGCAACATTAAGCATGCATCTGATTTTTCAAAATTTCAGGAATCCTATCAGAAGATTGACCGTTACGAAACCGAGGTTGACGATATTTATCAGCATTTCTTGGCCAATCTGTTTGATTTTGAGAGCAATGCCGTTGAGCTGATCAAAAAGCGCGACATCCTCATGGCCTTGGAAAAGGCCATTGACCGTTGCGATGATGTGCGTAAAGTGTTTTCAACGATTATGGTGAAATTGTCGTAGGCAGGTACGATTCAATAAAAGACTATCTCTATGGACTTCACCCTGCTCATTTTAATCGTGCTGCTGGCCTTTGTGTTCGACTTCATCAATGGATTTCACGATGCGGCCAATTCTATTGCCACAGTGGTGGCTACCAAAGTGTTAACTCCGTTGCAAGCCGTGATTTGGGCTGCATTTTTCAACTCATTGGCTTATGTGATTTTTGATCTTCATATTGCCAATACCATTTCCAAGATTGTGGATACGGGAGCAATCACCCTTTTGGTCATCCTTTCGGGCATCATTGCAGCCATCATCTGGAACTTATTCACCTGGTATCTCGGCATCCCTTCCAGCTCATCGCATACCCTTGTAGGTGGTTTTGCCGGTGCCGCCGTGGCTCATGCCGGATGGTCGGTCATTCACGATAAGGTCATCCTGACCATTGCGGCCTTTATTTTTGTAGCACCGGTGTTGGGGATGGTCATGTCGTATTTTATCACTGTGGGATTTCTCTGGATTTTTCGCAATGCCAACCCATTTAAACTTGAGAAGTATTTTAAAATGGGACAGTTGCTTTCGTCGGCTACCTTTAGCATAGGGCATGGCGGAAACGATGCACAGAAAGTTATCGGTATCATTACGGCTGCCCTCATCGTTTATTTCCACGGAATGAATCCGGCTGATATTCCGCATTGGGCTCATATCACCTATCATGCCAACGGCGACATTCACCATATTCCGCCGTGGGTAGCCATCGGATGTTATGGAATGATTGGTATCGGTACATTGATGGGCGGATGGCGAATCATCAAAACGATGGGAAGCAAAATCACGCGACTCACTCCTTTTGAAGGCGTTACGGCGGAGCTGGCCGGTTCGGCACTGCTTTTTGGAACAGAAGCGTACGGTATTCCGGTGAGCACCACCCACACCATCACCGGTGCCATCATGGGCGTAGGCTTGACCAAAAGGCTTTCAGCCGTGAAATGGGGCGTCACAGGAAACTTGCTGGTAGCCTGGTTAGTAACCATCCCAATCTCCATGATCATCGCAGCCTTGACCTATTGGCTCTTTAGTCTGCTCGGCTTCTAATCCCGCGCAAGAGGCAAAGAACATTTTACCGATTTTGATTTCCGCTCAGTGGAAAAATCCTATTTTTGAGCATGGAAATGAAGATGATCTACGCTCGGTTATGCCGTTTTTTTACGACTTTTCAACTTGTCGTGCTCGCCTCGGCCATATTGGCTCAAACTGCAAAGGAAGTCAATGTCCTCGATAAAAATATTGATTTTGAGCATATTGATGTCGAGATGACGATAGAGGCAACACAGAAACTCGTGCGGGCAAAGGTTAGGTTCGACTTTGTGGAGACAACAACAAGGGCCGATTCGGCCTGGCTGAGTTGCCCGCGTTTCGCAGTGTCGAAGGTCGAGGTTGACGGTCGGGAAGCCTCCTGGCGAATGGAAGATGACCGGTTGATATTTTTCTATGAAAATGTTGGAAAACCCTCTGCCTCTCATAGCTTTTACATTGAATATGAGGTTGTTGCGCCAACTGAGCTGCATTTTGTGGGTTGGGACGATAACAGCCACACTCGACGACGGCAGATTTGGGCGCACCGCCCTCACACCTGGTTGCCATACGCCGACGATAGGCTGACGATGGATTTCCGAATCACCTTCGATGAAAACTATCAGGTGTTCAATAATGGAATCCGCAAGGAAATCACCCCAAATGCCGATGGAACAACCACCTGGCATTACAGTCTCGAAAAGCCGCATCCCTTTTTCTCCACTGCCTTGGTCATCGGACAGTATGAATGGGATACTTTGACAACTCATTCAGGTCTGCCTGTCGAACTGTGGTTTTATCCCGACTTGAAAAGCCATCGGAAAGCTACCTATAAATTTATGGATGAGATGGTGGATTTCTGCGAAAACGAGTTAGGAGTTAAATATCCGTACTCCATCTACCGGCAGGCTCCTTTGACCGACTATCTTTACGGCGGCATGGAAACCACAACCTCCACTGTTTTTGGAGACTATATGCTGATTGACGAACGCGCCTGGTGGGAGCGTAACTATGTGAATGTGAACATTCATGAGCTGGTACATCAGTGGTTTGGCAACGATATCTCGCATCGCGGAAACCACAATGTCTGGCTTACCGAGAGTTTTGCAACCTATTATGCCAAGCGGTTTGAAAAGGCAATTTTTGGCGAAAACGCCTATCAATGGGTCAGGCTGAAAGAAGAAGAAAACGCTTTACTTGCTGCAAAATCGGACGATTATGCCATTGGTGATGGCCGTGGAGGCACTCACCGCTGGTACTCCAAAGGCTCGTTAGTGTTTGATATGCTGCGCGATGAGATGGGCGATGAGGCTTTTAGAAAAGCCATCACGTATTATTTGCAGAAAAACCGGCAGTCAGAGGTGGAAACTTCTGATTTCATGCAGGCAGTATCCGAATCGTCGGGGATGCAACTCGATTGGTTTTTCGAGCAGTGGGTCATGCGCGGTGGCGAACCCCACTACCGCATCCGCTACGAAGACCAGGGTTTGAGCCTGCTTGTGAAAGTTGAGCAAATTCAGGAAATAACGCCTGAAAAACCGCCTTTCAGGGCAAACATTCGCTTTGAAGTGGGTTATACCGACGGTAGCCGCAGTATCCATAACTTTCTGAACAATAGCCGCGAACAACTCTATATCATCCCCAAAGAAGGACAGCAAATCTACCTGCTCTTCGATCCCGGAAACCGGATATTGAAGCGTGAAACGATTGTACGGCCAAAATATGACGTTTTTGACCAATTGCTCAATACTCCGAAAATGATTGACCGCTATCGTGCTTTGGTCGAAATGCGGGATTTTCCTGTTGATGAGAAAGCTGAAGCCTTGCAACTCGCATGGAAAAAAAACCATTACCATTTGGTGCGAAGCGAAATTGTGGCACAATTGGCCTCGGATAGCTCGGCAGCTTCGATAGCTGTTTTTCGGGGTGCCCTGACCTCGGACCATGTGTATGTGCGCAGAGCCGCATTGACGAATTTGCAGCTTCATCATAAGAGCTTGCTTAGCCCCGTTGCAGCTTGCCTTCAGGATTCCTCCTACAGCAATGTGATTGCCGCTTTGAGGGCACTCGAACAGCTCGATCACCGACATCTGAGAAAATATCTTCGCCAAACAAGCGGGCAACAAGGCTATCCCGGCCTAAATGTACGCATCGTCTGGCTTGAAACAGCCATCCGCTTTGGCCGCACAAAATATCTTGACGAACTCAGGGATTATCTGAGTCCGCGCTTCGATTTCCGTACCCGCATCAATGCCGTTCAGGCCGTTGGTCGTTTAGAAATTTGTGATGAAAGCATTGCCAGTGCATTGGTTGAGGCTGCACTTTATTGGAATTTCAGGCTGGGCGATGCCACAAAACCTGTGCTCAAAGCTTTTGCAACGCATCCCAATCTGAAGCCTTTTATTGTTGAGGCTCTTCAAAATGCCGGTACCGAAGGCCGCAAGTTGGAAGCTAATCTTGGTCTTTAAACCATTTGAACAAATCGGGTTGCCGCTTTTTTTTGAGAGCACGAAACCGTTTGCGGAATAAAAGCAAAGCTTATTACCCGTTTTGCAGCGCGTTGTGAGGACGAATACCTATTTTTGTATAACAATCATTTTTATTTAAAATATTGATAATGAGCACCAAAGAAAAGATCGCTGAGTTGTGGGAGCAACTTTATCCCCAAATACCGTTAAGTCGTTTATATCACTTTCTCGAACAGCTTGAAGTTCAGCCTGTTCGCCTTGAATCAACCGATTGGTATAAAGATGTCGTAGTTTACTCGCTTTATGTTGACCTTTTTGCCTCGGATTTCGATGGTCTTACGCAGAAGTTGGACTATCTTCAGGGCTTGGGTATTTCATGCCTCTGGTTGTTGCCCATTCTCGACAGCCCGATGCGCGATGCCGGTTTCGACATCCGCAACTACGACCTCGTGCGTCACGATTTGTTAGGTCTTGAGAAAGGGTTCACCCGCGAAGAACAGGAGCAGCGTTTTGGCCGCTTTTTGGACGAAGCCCATGCCCGCGGTATCAGGGTGATATTTGATATTGCCATTAACCATTGTTCGGAGGAGCATCCCTGGTTTGTGGAGGCCAGAAAGTCGGAAGATAACCTTTATCGCGACTATTTTATCTGGTCGAAAGATTCCGGAAAATATGCCGGCGCACGCATCATCTTCAAAGGCATGGAAACCAGCAACTGGGAACCCTGGGGCGATAGTTATTACTTTCATCGGTTTTTCAATTTTCAGCCCGACCTCAACTACCGCAATCCCGCGGTGCTCTTGGCAATGCTGGAAAACTTTCTCTATTGGCAGAAGCTTGGTGTTGACGGCTTCCGGGCCGATGCAATTCCATATCTTTGGAAAGAAGAAGGCACCGACTGCGAAAACCTACCACAGACCCATCTGATTGTGAAGATGTTCAGGGCGGTTCTCGACTTCGTGAAGCCCGGAACACTCCTGCTTGCCGAAGCCTGCCAGAAGCCTGCTACCGTGGTGGAATATATGGGTCAGGGCGACGAATGCCATGCCGCATACCATTTTCCGGTGATGCCCATGTTTTACAAAAGCATTGCCCAACAAAGCAACCAGCCAATCCGGCAGATTCTTCATCCTTCGGTAACGCCCCCAATTCCCGAAAACAGTCAGTGGTTCACCTTCTTACGATGCCACGACGAGCTGAGCCTTGAATTGGTTTATGTGTCGGAAGACGACCGTAAATATATCCATCAAAACTATTGTTTGGAACCCTCATGGGACTTCAGGCTTGGCGAAGGCATCTCGGCACGTCTGTCCAACCTTTTCGGCATAGACGCCCGCAAAATAGCCTTAGCTTATTCCATGATGCTCAGCCTGCCCGGAACCCCTGTCATTTATTACGGCGATGAAACCGGCAAGGAAAACGATGAGGAATATTACAAAGAAATGGCCGCTTTTGTCGGGAAGGACGATACACGGTTTCTCGTTCGCGGCAAGATGGGCTGGCCTCAGATTGAAAAACAACTTGCCGACACCGGCTCGTTTCAGTCGAAAGTTTTCCATAGCCTTCAGGCCATGTTGAAAATCAGAAACGGGTCGAAGGCATTCGGACGTGGCAAACTTCATTTTGTGGATGCTTTTGATACAGAGAATCGGCCTGTTGACGCTGTTTTGGCCTATACACGTTATTTTGAAAGCGAAAATCTTCTGATTGTGCAGAACCTGTCGGACAAATTGCTGAATGTACATCTGGATCAGCCCAAAGAAACAGCGTATGACCTTACCCATAATGTTACGGTTAACCTTAGCGCTGTGGAGTTACAGCCATACCAATATCTCTGGATCAATCTTGAATAAAATAAATAACTGTAAAACAACATTTTATGAAAAGCAAGCATTTTGATGCCGTTGTCTTCGACTTAGACGGAGTGATCACCAAAACTGCCTTGACACACAGTGCGGCATGGAAAAAGATGTTTGATGATTTTCTGGCTCAACAAGCCCTTGCGACCGGCACTGAGTTTTGCGAATTTTCGCACAAGGACGATTATCTGCCGTATGTGGATGGCAAGCCGCGTTATAAAGGAGTGGAAGATTTTCTGCTCTCGCGTGGCATACATCTTCCTTTTGGGAGTCCTTCAGATCCCGCAGGTATGACCACGATTTGCAGCCTTGGAAATCTGAAAAACGATGCTTTCAACGAGGTGCTGCGGCGCGATGGAGTGGAGGTTTATCCTTCTACCGTTACGTTGATGGAGGAACTTCGGCAAAAAGGTTATCGTGTGGGCGTGGCCTCTTCGAGTAAAAACTGTGAAGCCGTTCTGGCAGCAGCCGGACTACTCCATCTTGTCGAGACCCGCGTGGATGGCGTGGTGTCGGCTGAGCTTGGACTGAAAGGGAAACCCGAAGCCGACATTTTTACTACTGCCGCAGCTAACCTTGGCTGCAAACCATCACAGACTGTGGTGGTTGAAGATGCCGTTTCGGGTGTTCAGGCTGGCCAAAATGGTGGTTTTGGGTTAGTGATAGGCATTGCCCGCGAAGAAAACCAGGCTGAGCTTCTGATCAATGGAGCCGATATCGTGGTAGAGGATATGGAACAAGCCGGCATCCCTGTGATGGAACAATGGTTCGAAACAGGATTGGAAACCGACAATTGGTCAATTACCTATCACGACTACGACATCACAAAAGAACGCTCGCGCGAGGCCCTGCTCACCGTGGGCAATGGCTATTTCGGGACAAGAGGTGCCATGGAAGAAAGTGCCGCAAATGCCGTGAACTATCCCGGAACTTATATGGCCGGAATGTATAATAGGTTGATAACCAATGTTGCAGGGCGTGATATTGAAAATGAGGATTTTGTTAACTTGCTCAACTGGTTGCCCATCACTTTTTCCGTTGATGGTGGGAATTTTTTCGACATCAATCAGGCTTCTATCTGCACTTTGCAGCGACGGCTCGACTTCCGCAACGGATTGCTGAAACGGGAGATGATAGTGGAAGACGAGAGCGGACATCAAACCAAAATTGTTTCCGAACGCTTTGTCAGTATAGACAATCCTATGCTTGCCGCCTTGCGCTATTCTGTTCAGCCTTTGAACTATGGCGGAACTTTCTGCCTTCGCAGCGGCATTGATGGCAGCCTCATCAACGAAGGTGTCGAACGCTATAAATCGTTGAACCAGCGGCACATGAAAACCTTGAAGACTGGTAGAGACGAAGATGCGCTGTTCGTGCTTAACCAAACCACGCAATCGGGCCATCAGATTGGAGCCGCTATTCGACATCATCTGCAATACAATGGAAAAAACCTTGATTTGAAGGGCGAGCTGGAATCTGCACCAGGTCGTGTTTGGGAAAAATTTAGTTTTGAACTTGCACAGAATCAGATTATTAAAATAGAGAAGACACTTGCCTTGTGTTCCGACAAAGAAAACTTTGTAGAAGACGCACTCAGTTCCTCGCTGAATACGCTCCGTTCAGCACCCTCATTTGATCTGATGCTTGAAGCCAGTCGGAAACAATGGCAGTTGCTCTGGCAGAAATTCGACCTCCGGATTCAGGGCGACCGCATGGCACAAAAACTGTTGCGACTACATCTCTATCATCTTCTGGTTTCCATGGCCAATCATAATACCAAGCTCGATGCCAGCATCACCGCTCGTGGATTGCACGGAGAGGCCTATCGGGGCCATATCTTCTGGGATGAGCTGTTCATTCTGCCGCTTTACGACCTTCATCTGCCCGAGGTGGCCAAAGCAATGCTAATGTATCGCTATCGCCGGCTTGCTCAGGCAAAGCAATATGCCCGCGATCATGGCTACAAAGGCGCCATGTTTCCCTGGCAGAGTGGCAGCGATGGCCGCGAAGAAACCCAAATCGTTCACCTGAACCCGCTTACAGGTGAGTGGGGCGACGACCATAGCGCACTGCAACGCCATGTGTCGCTGGCCATTGCCTATAATATCTGGGATTATTACTGGATCAGCAACGATCTCGAATTTCTAAAAAGTTTTGGCATGGAAATGTTTTTCGAGATATGCCGGTTCTGGGCCAGTAAAGCTCAACTGAATCCCGAAAACGGACGTTATGAGATTGCCGGCGTGATGGGGCCCGATGAATTTCACGAACATCTGCCCGCAAGCGAGAGCGGCGGGTTGAAAGATAACGCTTACACCAATATCATGGTGGCATGGATGTTTAAAAAAGCAGGCGAAATCGGACAACTCGCCGGCGAGAAAATAATAACCAAAGCAGGGTTCAGCCCGGGCGAACTGAAACAATGGTGCGAAATAGCTTCTTCGCTCAACCTTGTGATCAATGACGAAGGCATTATAGCCCAATATGATGGTTATTTCGACCTGAAAGAGTTGGATTGGGATTTCTACCGGCAGAAATATGGTAACGTTTATCGTATGGATCGCATTCTCAAAGCCGAAGGGAAATCGCCCGACGACTACAAAGTGGCCAAACAGGCCGATACACTCATGGCTTTTTACAACTTAGACAAGGCCGAAGTGGATGCTATACTGGAAAAGATGCGTTATTCCTTGCCTGAGGATTATTTAGAACGAAACCTGAACTACTACATTACACGCACTTCGCACGGCTCAACACTCAGCAGGGTGGTGCATGCGCGCTTGGCTGCTATGGTTGGTAACAAAGCATTGAGCACACAGCTTTACGAAGATGCTCTTGGCAGTGATTATGTGGACATTCAGGGCGGCACCACAGGCGAGGGCATCCATGCCGGAGTGATGGCCGGAACCATCCTCATTGCTCTGAACACCTTTGCCGGCATCAGTTTTCGCGGCGAACAACTGTCCATCAATCCCGACCTCCCCGAAAAATGGGAAACGATGGCTTTCGCACTTACCTTCAAAGGAGTGAACTATCAGTTTGAGCTAAGTAAAACAAGCGCACGCCTCTGCGCCGACCGTGCCGCGGTGGTCAACTACAAAGGACGGCTTAACCATCTGATTGAAAATGTATGGACAGAGCTAAACTGATAACTTATTAAAATACAGCATAATATGTTGAATGATAAAATTACCGTAACAAAAAAACATCTCGAAGCTGCCGAGGTGGTTTCTGAAAAATTGCAGGAAGTGATCCAGCCTAAGTTTATCCTCGCCATTGGTGGCGAAGTGGGTTCGGGCAAATCAACTCTGAGCTATGCCATCGCACAGAAAATTAAAAAACAGGGGATCAGCAGCAAAATCGTTGACTTAGATGATTTCTATAAAATCCCGCCCAAAGAACGCAAGGCATGGCGAAGGCATCACGGCATTGAAAGCGTGGGGCCCGATGAATACGATTGGGATAAAATCAACCGCGTGGTGGATGATTTTACCCACGACCGCGAATCAACCATGCCCTGCGTGGATCTGATAACCGATGAAGTGGACAGCCTTACAACCTGTTTCGAAGGCATTGATGTGTTGATTATCAACGGACTGTATGCTACAAAACTTCAACAGGCTCATGTGAAAATCTTTATCGAACTCACCTATGATGAGACCAAAGAAGCGCAGATTTTTAGCGAAAAGGAAGAGATGACTGCTTTTAGAAAACAAATTCTCGAACGCGAACACCAGATGGTGCAGGCCTTGAAACATGACATTGACCTGTTTTTCGACTTCGATGCCACTTTGGATAAATACCATCTTTAATTTTTTAAACTGATTGTAAATAACTAAAATACAGAATGATATGTTAGGAGATGTTTTGTTGATTGCTGAAAAGCACCAGAAAGCCGGCGAAGTGATTGTTGAAAAAATTCTATCCCTGCGGAAGCCCAAAATGATTGTAGCCATCTCGGGCGAATCGGGCTCTGGAAAGTCGGAACTGGCTCATGTGATTGCCAAAAGCCTTCGCAAACACGGCATCATGGCCAAGCCGCTGCACATTGACAATTACTACCGTATTCATCCTTTGGAACGCACCGAATGGCGCAAGCAACATGGCATACAAAATGTAGTGGGGCCGGGCGAATACGACTGGGATACCTTTTTGCGCAACATCAGCGAGTTCAAGGCAGGTGCCTTTTCCACCGGACCCTGCGTTGACCTCGTAACCGAACAGATTGACCAGCTTACCACCGACTACAGCGGTATTGACATGCTCATTATTGACGGCCTGTATGCCATCAAAACACCGGATATTGACCTGAGGGTATTTATCGAGCTTACTTATCACGAGACTAAAAAGTCTCAGGTAGTTAGAGGGAAAGAGCCTCAGAATGAATACCGTATGCAGGTTTTGGAAAAAGAACATCAGGAAGTGCAAGCCCTGAAACCCTTAGCCGACCTGTTGGTGGGAATGGACTACGAAGTGCGTGCTGCATCACTACAGCCTTAACTCAAAACGACTACTTTTGTGTGTGGCGAATCACTCTTTTGAATAAAAGGAGTGGAAATAAATCGCTTTTGGAGCAAATCAGCCGATTGTCGTGTATTTTTGTAAGACAATGACCTCGCCATGATCACGATTTATCAGCTCTTCCCACGCCTTTTCGGCAATCGTTCTACGAGCCTCAAGCGCAATGGTTCTCTCGAAGAAAACGGTTGCGGCAAGTTCGACGACATCACAATGACGGCCTTAGAGGCCATCAATGATTTGGGAATCACGCACATCTGGCTCACCGGTGTCATCCGTCATGCTACACTCACCGATTATTCTAACTTTGGGCTAACTTCCAGCCATCCTGCCGTGGTGAAGGGGCGTGCCGGCTCGCCTTATGCCATCACCGATTATTACGATGTGGATCCTGACCTCGCAAACGATGTCTCCCAACGGATGAACGAGTTTGAAGCTTTGGTGAGCCGTATTCATCAGGCCGGCATGAAAGTCATCCTCGATTTCGTGCCCAATCATCTGGCCCGCGAATATCGCTCGGCGAACCTGCCCACCGGACAGCGTGATTTTGGTGCCGATGACGACAGCACACAAGCCTTTCATTCACAAAATAATTTTTATTATATCCCCGGGCAGAGTTTTGTACCTCCTTATCGTGAAGAAAGTCTTTATCATAGCCAACAGGCCTATACCGAACAGCCGGCTAAGGTTACAGGCAACGACTGTTTCAGTGCCATGCCCGGCATTCACGACTGGTTCGAAACGGTGAAACTCAACTATGGCGTTGATATACGGAATGATTGGCAGAAACATTTTTCGCCCGTTCCTGACACTTGGCAAAAGATGGATGCTATCCTGCATTTCTGGGCTTCGAAGGGAGTGGACGGATTTCGGGCCGATATGGCAGGCATGGTTCCGATGGAATTCTGGTCCTGGGTCATCGCCCGCCTGAAGTTCTCGTTCCCAAATATCCTGATGATTGCCGAAATTTATGAACCTGCACTTTATCGCGATTTCGTGAAAGCCGGCTTCGACTTTTTATACGATAAAGTGGGGCTTTATAATCGGTTGCACGATGTTTTGTTGTACGGGCAATCGGTTGAGCCGCTCACTCAGGTATTGCAGTCAACGGCTGCTGTTCAACACCGGATGCTGCGTTTTATGGAAAATCATGATGAGCCCCGATTGGCCTCACCCCGTTTTTACGGCTTTCCGTTTCATGCCCTGCCGGCCGTTGCCCTCAGTGCATGGCTTCATCCGGGAGCTTTTATGATATACAACGGTCAGGAAAGTGGCGAAACTGCGCTCGGAAGCCCGGGCTTCAGTGGCGACGACGGCCGTACAAGTATTTTCGACTACTGTCACATGCCCGAACATCAACAATGGATGGCCGGAGGAAGTTGCGATGGGGCCGGCTATTCTTACGATCAGAAAAAACTAAGGAAAGCGTATCGCACCATCCTTCGCCTACGTAATGAACGACCGGCACTACACGAAGGAGCCTTTTACGACCTGATGTGGGCCAATCCCTGGTACACCGACTTCGATCCCTGGAATGTATTTGTATTTCTGCGCTATACGAATGAAGAAAAATTGTTGATTGTGATAAACTTCAACCGAATGGAACATCGAAGCATGCGAATCAATATACATGAAGATGCCCTGACGCTTCTGGGGATGGCTGAAAAACCCGAAGCACAGTGGATAGCATCAGACCTGATAGAGACTGAGAAAAAACTTGAGTTTCGTCCGGCCGACCTGCCCGAAAAGGGATTGCCAATCAGTCTGAGACCTTCGCAATATGCCGTTTTTGTCTTGACGGAACTCAAACCGGAAAACCTGTAAAAAAAATAAGCCATGAATGAACAAAGACTCCTTCTCGTGTTAGAAGACTCCTGGCTCGAACCTGTAAATCAGGAGGTGAATGAGCGCTACGAACGTTATCTTTCCCGCCTATGCCAAATCCGTGAGGGTTGGGGCAGTCTGAAAGCTTTTGCGCAGGCCGACTCCCTCTTTGGTTTCAACTACGATGACGTTCGTAAAGGATGGTGGTACCGTGAATGGGCTCCTGCCGCTTCGGCACTCTTTCTCTTTGGCGATTTTAACCAATGGAAACGCTATGACAATCCGTTGATAAACAATGGGAAAGGAATATGGGAAGTGTTTTTGGACGACAAAACCTACAAGCAAACACTTCGGCACGAAAGCCTGCTGAAAGTGATCGTCCGAAGTGCAACGGGCGAAATGGAACGCATACCCGTTTATATGAAAAGGGTTGTACAGAATGACGATACAAAAGATTTCAGCGGACAGCTCTGGTGTCCGGCTAAGCCGTACCGTTTCAAATCACCTTTGCCTAGCCCGCTGAAAGATGAGCCGCTGTTGATTTATGAGGCACATGTAGGCATGGCTCAGGAAAAAGAAGGTGTTGGTACATACAATGAATTTAGAATCAATATCTTGCCGAAAATCGTGGATGCCGGATACAATGCAATACAGTTGATGGCCATTGCTGAACATCCGTATTATGGCTCGTTTGGGTATCATGTTTCAAATTTTTTTGCACCGAGTTCACGTTTTGGTACCCCCGAAGAGCTCAAGCAGTTGATTGATGAAGCGCATTGTTTGGGATTGTTGGTGATTATGGACATCGTTCATTCGCACACGGTGAAGAACACCAATGAAGGCTTGAACCTTTTCGATGGAACCGATTTTCAATATACGCATGCAGGCGGAAGGGGCGATCATCCACAGTGGGATTCAAAGCTGTTTAACTACGGAAAAGATGAAGTGCTACAGTTTTTACTTACCAATGTGCGCTATTGGATAGAAGATTATCGTTTCGACGGCTACCGTTTCGATGGTGTAACCTCCATGCTATATTTACATCATGGCAACGGAGTTCAGTTTGATAGTCCGTATAAGTATTTTAGCGAAGGAGTTGACAATGATGCTGTTACTTATCTTCAGTTGGCCAATAGCCTCATCCATGAAATCAATCCGCAGGCCATCAGCATTGCCGAAGATGTTTCTGGTATGCCGGGATTGTGTCATGCTATTGCCGATGGCGGTATGGGATTCGACTATCGTTTAGGCATGGGCTTGCCCGATTTCTGGATCCGGCTTCTCAAAGAAAAGTCGGATGAGGATTGGAATGGCCATGAGCTTTACCACACCATGACCAATCGTTTGTTTTCGACCAAAACCATTGCCTATGCCGAATCGCACGACCAGGCATTAGTGGGCGATAAAACCATTGCTTTTCGGCTGATGGACAAGGATATGTATGATTTCATGGCCAAAGACCGACCAAGTTTGATCATTGACCGCGGTATTGCTTTGCACAAGATGATCCGGCTTTTCACCATCGTCCTTGGTGGTGAGGGCTGGCTCAATTTCATGGGCAATGAATTTGGTCATCCGGAATGGATAGATTTTCCGCGTGCAGGCAACAATTGGAGCTACCATTACGCCCGCAGACAATGGTCGCTGACGGAAAAAAAATTCCTGAAATATCATTGGTTGTCCGACTTCGACCGGGCAATGATTCAGCTTGTACGCAACATGAATATCATGCTTGCTGCTCCTCCATATCTTCTTCAAGTGGATGATACGGTCAAAACAATCGTCTTTGAGCGAGGTAATCTTATTTTTGTCTTCAACTGGCACCCTGACCAATCCATTCCGGACTATCAAATAAGAGTGAAAGAAACCGGTACTTACCATGTTGTACTCACGACCGACAACCGCCGGTTTGGAGGCTTTGGCCGGGTGGACACTGCCATAGATTATCCGGCACAAGCATTGGATGACGAAACCGTGATGATGAAATATTATAACGTCAACCGCACAGCTACGGTTTTCCAGAGAAAAGAATAAAAAAACAGGGTTTCCCTATCTCGAAGAAACCCTGTTTTGAAAAAGTGATCCGGGCGGGATTCGAACCCACGACCCGCAGCTTAGAAGGCTGCTGCTCTATCCAACTGAGCTACCGGACCATTTGAAGGATGTGAACAAAACTACTGTTCTGTTTCAGGGCGGCAAAGGTAAAAAAAAACTGCGCAATGCTACAAGATGTCCATAAAATAAAAAAGGCGGCTAAAGCCGCCTTTGTCTATTCTTGAAAAGATTAATATCTGTTCCTGTTGTCGTTGTTCTCGTTCCGGCTGCGATATCCGCCTTCGCTGCGGTATCCGCCACCGTCTCTGCGGTATCCGCCTTCGTTGCGGAAGCCGCCTTCGCGACGTTTGAAACCACCGCCTTCGCTCTGGCCTTCTTCTTTCGGAC
>JBDHYV010000025.1:0-15788 GCA_039811545.1 Bacteroidales bacterium
GAAAATGCTATAAAAAGCCACATAACTAAAGTTAGTTTTTTCATCATTTATTCGTTATTGGGTTTAATAATAAAACTACCTTCAACAGGATACTCTTCATCGATGTTCGCAGCTGTTGAAACAAAATTATATAAGGATTTGAAATGGCCGGTGATCACATATTCTCCTCCAAGTTTTTCCCATCGTCCTTCAATATCGATGTATTTATCAATGTGAGAAATATGGGTTGTTGGGCTGTCTTGCCACGAAGCAACTGCCCATGATTTGATTGTTCCTGAAATGTCTTTTCCGTTTTTTAAGAGTTCTGATTCCTGATGACTGGCTCCACTTTCAGAATTGATAAAGAGAAGATGATCAACTGTTGATTCAGTGATTACGATATTAATAATCCTTTTACGAGAAATGACATTACCTTCCTTAATGTACATTCCTGAAAATGTGCCTTTAAATGACCCTTCGCCCGGAAAATTCTGCTTGGTACAGGAAGATAAAGCAAGCAAAATGAAGCAGATAACAATGGATTTATTCATATTTTTGTTTAATAACATGATCCAGCATCAAATTCAATACCTGTCCCCAAAGGCACTTCAAATGTACCAAAAATCGTAATATCTTCCATGGCTTTCAAAACCGTTTTGGATGCTAAAATGTTTGAACATCCACTACCCCCGATTCGGATGTATTTTTTTACTTTGTTGTCGTGATTCTGAAAATTGTAAGAACAATAATCCATTGGTGCATTGCAATCTCTTTTGAGCGTGTACCATCTTATCCAGTCGATTTCCATTTTAGATGGGAAAGTGCCTGCATTTGGTTGATGATTTGTAAGGCCAATATTCAATATAAGTTGCATTGGTTCAACATTTCCCTTATTCAAAACAACTCTTGTGAGTTCCCCATCGACAAAATATTTGATTAAATATGGAGTCCATTGAAGGCTATACACATGCCAATTTCTATAGTCATTAACCTCATTTTTACTATAATCATCAATTCTGGTTGAAGAACCAGATGTTTCATTCCAGTGAACATTATTTGACATCCAGTATTGATTATGGTTAAAGTTAGGCTCTTGGCCGATTATAGTGGGTAGCTTATTTTTGCAGGGATGAATAAAAAAAGCATTTAACTGCATAAAAGTCTTTTATCTTTGCCTTGATGGAATAAAATGCCGATGCGGTTTCAGCACAATTGATGCTAAGTAACCATCGCAAATAAGTAATTTAAACCGAGAAAAGATGACCGAAAAGAAACAATTTGTAGCTACGGACGAAGCGAAGGGCAAGGCAAAACAGCTTCGTTTGTTTGCCATGCTTGCATGGCTTCTTGCTATTGGAGGCGAGGTTTTCGCCATCCTTAAACTCATCAACAACGAAACCCTTGTCTGGCTCATTGTGGCCATCGTCGCAATTCTTGCTTTAAGCATAACAGGTTCTTTGTTGTGGAAAAAGTCGAACCGTCTGGATCCGGCTTCGGAGAAGGACAAGTTCAGGTTTTTCATCCAGAACCAGCTTGGTGCCATCATGGCGGTGCTTGCCTTTTTGCCGTTAGTGATTTTTGTTTTCACCGACAAGAAGCTCGATGGCAAAACCAAAGGGATAGCCGGAGCCGTGGCAGTGGTGGCACTGCTTGTGGCCGGCATCACCGGAATTGATTTCAATCCGCCTTCGATTGAGAAATACACCGAACAGATCAACAGCCAGACGGGTGAAATCAAAGAGCTTAATGCAGGAGTTGATTATGTGTATTGGACAAATCAGGGCAATAAGTATCACCTTTACGAAGACTGTCAGCACATCAAAGGCAGGGAGATTCACGGCGGAACGGTAAAAGACGCCTGGGAAGCCCGCAAGATTGGCGATTCGGAATTATGTTTAACCTGTAAAAAACGAGCCGAGAAAAAATTAAACGCAGCGCCTGCGGAATCGTCTGAAGCCTCTATTCCAACCGAATAGGAAGTCCAATGAGGTAAGCAAAGATTCACAAAGCCCTCGTTTCTACCGAATCGAGGGCTTTGTGATGGTGTTGGAATTGGATAAAGCACGCACATCCGTTGGGCTTTCTCTAACTATCTTAACACAGCACGATAGAAACAGCCTCTCTGCACCTCTTTTATGGCAAGGATAGCTGTCACAGACTATTTTACTACAAGTATGGCAGCTATTTATTCTCTGCTTGTGCCATATCCTTTCATGATACCCCTTGTGGAGTTTCCGATAAAACTCAAAATCTCATCGCGGTCGGGTGAGGCCGGCACATTGGCTTCGATGACGCTTAGAGCCTGACTCACGTTGTAACCTTTGAGGTAGATGATGCGATAGATATCCTGAATGGCATTGATACGTTCGTCGCTGAAGCCTCGACGACGCAGTCCGATGGAGTTCACACCGACATACGACAGGGGTTCGCGTCCGGCTTTGGTGAAAGGCGGTACGTCTTTCCGGGCCATCCCTCCGCCGCTAATCATCGAGTGGGCACCAATCTGAACAAACTGATGCACAGCAGCCAGCCCGCCAATAATAGCCCAATCGTCAATGCGGATATGGCCGGCTAAATTGCAGGCGTTAGCTAAGATCACATTATTCCCGATGATACAATCGTGGGCAATATGCACATAAGCCATCAGCAGGCAATTCTTTCCCACCACGGTCTCCCAACTGGCTTTTGTTCCCCGGTTGATGGTAACAAACTCACGGATGGTGGTATTGTCGCCAATGCGGACGATGGTTTCTTCGCCAGCATATTTCAGGTCTTGCGGAATGGCCGAAATGACAGCACCTGGAAATATACGGCAGTTTTTCCCGATACGTGCTCCCTCCATGATGGTAACATTGGAACCAATCCAGGTTCCTTCTTCGATGATGACATTTTTTTCAATATTCACAAAAGGCTCAATTACCACATTATTGGCAATTTTGGCCTGAGGGTGTACGTAAGCCAGCGGCTGGTTCATTGTCGTGGGTTTTGTTAATTAAAGGTATCTATTTTTTAGCAATCTGAGCCATCATTATGCCTTCGGCCACCACTTTATTCCCAACATAAGCCTGTCCGCGCATATTGCAGATACCTCTACGCACAGGGGCAGTAAGTTCGAGAACAAAAACGATTGTATCGCCGGGCACAACTTTTTGTCTAAATTTCACCTCATCAATTTTGAGGAAATAGGTCAAATAGTTTTCGGGGTCGGGCACCTGGCTCAGAACGAGGATGCCACCTGTCTGCGCCATTGCTTCGATCAGCAGCACGCCCGGCATCACAGGTTCTTGTGGGAAATGGCCAACAAAAAACGGCTCGTTCATGGTAGCGTTTTTCAACCCGACGATATAGGTGTCGGTTAGCTCCAGAATTCGGTCAACCAACAGGAAAGGCGGACGATGGGGCAATAGTTTCTGGATTTGCAGAATGTCGTAAACAGGTTCTTTAAGCAAATCGAAAGGAGGTTCTTTCATCATGGCAATCAATGATTTGTGTGTTTGTGTATGAGTCGGGCAAATTCGGTATTGGCGTAGTGGCCCGGTTTGTATGCGGTGATATGTCCTTTTATCCGGTGTCCGAGCAGGCTCAAGTCGCCTACCACGTCGAGCAGTTTATGGCGTGCGGGTTCGTTATCGAAATGAAGTTCCAGATTGTTCAATATCCCTTCGGCCTTAACTTTCACCTTCGGCTTTTTGAACAAGTCGGCAAGGCGGTCGAGTTCTTCCTGGCTCACGGCTCGGTTCACAAAAACGATGGCATTATCCAAGTCGCCACCTTTGATCAGGTTGTTGCGAAGCAGAAATTCGAGCTCGTGAAGAAAGACGAAAGTGCGGCAGGGAGCAATCTCTTTCGCAAAATCTTCAAGACGTTCGAGGCTGGCAGTCTGCACATTGAGCACTTGTGTGTTGTAGTCAATTTTCACATCCACTTTAAACCTATCGGCGGGTATCACTTTCAGTTCAAAACCCTTTTCCGGATCGGAAAGGCTAAGTTCTTCGGTAATGGTGAGGTATTCGCGCTCGTGCGGCTGTGGTTGTATTCCTGCATTTTCGAGTGCTTCGACAAAATATTTTGCACTTCCATCGCGGATGGGCATTTCTTCCACATCCACATCAATCATCACATTGTCAATTCCCAATCCGGTGAGCGAGGCCATCACATGTTCGACGGTGTATATCCTGAGGTCGCCGATACCAATGGCGGTTCCGCGGGAGGTATCCACCACATAGTCAATATGCGCCGGTATGATAGGATGGCCGGGTTTGTCGGTGCGCCGAAACTTCACTCCATGGCCGGCCTCTGCCGGATGAAAAGTGATGGTTCCTTTTTGGCCGGTATGTAATCCCACACCCTCAACAGAAACCGGATTTTTTATTGTACACTGGTAATCAACCATATAATATGGATTCGTTTTACAGATTTTTTGGCAAAATTATGAATTTTTAGTATGTATGCTAACCTTCATTTCGGCTTAGGTTTTCGATCTTTTGTTCGAGTTCCTGAATTTTTTTGGCCATGAGGTCTAATCGTTTGAAATGGATACTGGCTCTTTTGTAATCGCCGAGGGCAAAAGCCGGGCTTCCCATGAATATTCCGCCTGCTTCGCGGATGGAGCTTCCCACTCCCGACTGTGCAGCTAGTTTCACTCCTTCGGCGATAGTGATATGGCCGGCTAAGCCCACCTGTCCGCCAAACATACAGTTACGGCCGATTTTTGTTGAACCGCTGACACCTGTCTGTGCGGCCATCACGGTGTTTTCGCCCACCTCCACATTGTGGGCAATCTGCACTAAATTGTCGAGTTTCACGCCTTTGCGGATGATGGTGCTGCCGAGTGTGGCGCGGTCAATGGTTGTATTGGCTCCAATCTCGACATCTTCTTCGATGACAACGATACCGGTTTGCGGCACTTTCTCGTAATGCTGATCCTGTTGCTGGGCAAATCCAAAACCATCGCTACCGATCACACAGCCGGCATGAATCACAGAGCGGCTGCCCACCTTGGTTCCGGCATAGAGCTTGGCGCCGGGATGAATCACCACATCTTCGCCAATTTCGCAGCGGTCGCCGATATACGCCTGGGGATATATTTTGCTGCGGTTGCCGATGGTGGCATTTTGGCCCACGTAGGCAAACTCGCCAAGGTAAATCTCATCGCCCAAGCGGCTGTTGTCCGACACAAAAGCCAGCGACGACACTCCTTTTTTATCGGCCTGAAACTGCTCGACCAGCCTAAGCACTTGTGCAAAAGCACTATAAGCATCGGCCACACGAATGAGTGTTGCACTGATAGGCTCGACTGCCACGAAGTCGTGATTCACAATGACAACAGAGCTGGATGTTGAATAAATAAAAGGTGTATATTTGGGGTTGGCCAAGAAACTAAGCCCGCCCGGCTGCCCCTCTTCGATGCGGGCAAGGGTGAAGACCTCTGTTTCTGGATTTCCTTCGACCGTTCCGGCTAGTAATCCGGCAATTTGGGCTGCGGTGAATTTCATAGGTAGTGGTTTATAATAAAAAACGCTGCAATTTAGCACATTTTCGCAAACCCGGCTCCACTTTGGCCCGACAAGACCTCTTTCAGACCACTTAAGCCAAATAACTGCTGTAAAGTGCTAATTACCATTAACTTTCATTAATTTGCTTTAACGTTTTTTAACGACAAAGCTCCCTTTGGGCTTGCTATCTTTGCCACTCAAAAAAAAATATAAAATCCAAGCTATGATTGTAACGGACATCAAAGAGCTCAACGAAAAGATTCAGCGTGAGAGTCAGTTCATTGACCTGATCACCATGGAGATGAACAAAGTGATTGTCGGACAAAGAATGATGACCGAGCGTTTGCTTATCGGCCTTCTTGCCAACGGCCATATCCTTCTGGAGGGTGTTCCCGGACTTGCGAAGACCTTGGCCATCAAGTCGCTCGCGCAGATCATCAAGGCCGATTTCAGCAGGATTCAGTTTACACCTGATTTGTTACCTGCCGACCTTATTGGCACGTTGATATACAGCCAGAAGAAAGAAGAGTTTGTGGTGCGCAAAGGCCCGGTTTTTGCCAACTTCATCTTGGCCGACGAAATAAACCGCTCGCCCGCTAAGGTACAGAGCGCACTTTTGGAAGCGATGCAAGAAAAGCAGGTAACCATTGGCGATGAGACCTATGCCCTACCCGACCCATTTTTAGTATTAGCCACGCAAAACCCCATCGAGCAGGAAGGCACCTATCCTCTTCCCGAGGCACAGGTAGATCGTTTTATGCTCAAAGTGGTGATTACCTATCCGAAGAAAGAAGAGGAAAAGTTGATCCTCCGGCAAAATATCACCAACGAGATTAGAACCACCATGAGCCTGATTAGCACCGACGAAATCATCAGAGCTCGAAAGGTGGTAAGGGAGGTTTATTTAGACGAAAAGATCGAAAATTATATCACCGACATTGTTTTTGCCTCCCGTTTTCCGGCCGATTACCGTCTCAAGCGCTTTGAAAACTTCATCAGCTACGGCAGTTCACCGCGCGCCAGCATCAATCTGGCTTTGGCCAGCAAGGCGTATGCTTTTATCAAACGTCGCGGTTATGTGATTCCGGAGGATGTACGCGCCGTGGCACACGATGTGATGCGCCACCGCATCGGGCTGACCTATGAAGCCGAAGCCGAAAACATCACCACCGAAGAAATTATCAACGAAATTCTCAACACCATCGAGGTGCCGTAAGAAAAAATCTCCTGAGTATGGACACCATTACAACGGGACAGGAAATCTTCAAGAAGGTCAGGAAAATTGAGATCAAGACCCGCGGATTGTCGCAACAGATTTTCTCGGGTCAGTATCACAGTGCCTTCAAAGGCCGCGGGATGGCTTTCAGTGAAGTGCGCGAATACCAATATGGCGACGACATCCGTACTATTGACTGGAACGTTACTGCGCGGTTTAACCACCCTTTTGTGAAGATTTTTGAAGAAGAACGCGAACTCACGGTGATGCTGCTCATTGATGTGTCGGCCTCCAATGTTTTTGGTTCTGGCAAGCAGCTCAAGAAGATGCTTGCCGCCGAGCTGGCTGCCGTATTAGCCTTTTCGGCTATACAGAACAACGACAAAGTCGGGGTTATTTTTTTTAGCGACCAGATTGAGAAGTTTATTCCGCCGAAAAAAGAAACCAGCCACATCCTGCGTATCATCCGCGAGATTATCAGTTTTGAACCCCGTCACCAAAGCACGGACATCGGCGAAGCCCTGCGTTTTCTGACCAGTGCCATCAAAAAACGCTCTACCGCCTTTTTGATTTCCGACATGATAAGTCCCGATTTTGAACAGCCGTTGAGCATCGCTGCCCGCAAGCACGACCTCATTGCCCTTCGAATCGCCGATAAACGCGAGATGGAACTGCCACCTGTTGGCCTCGTCAGGTTTGCCGACAGCGAGTCGGGGCTACAATACTGGGTGGACAGCTCATCGGAGGAAACCAGGCAGCACTACAAACGGTGGATTCAACACATGACAGGCAGACTCGATAATATTTTTACCAAAAACGGCGTGGACAACACTCCTGTTTTTACCGACGAGGATTATGTGAAACCTTTGATGAGGCTGTTTAAGAAAAGGGGCAAATGACAATTGTTGACCGCCTCGCTCTTACAACCTTTATAACAACATCTGGAATGAAACACTGGTTAATCAGCATCATTTTCGCCCTGACGATTGCACCCTTGAGCCTTATTTCGCAACAGGCGGAGGCAGTCAGCCGGTTAAGCACCGACACGGTTGTTCCTGGTCAACAATTCGGGTACGAGCTTCTGTTTAAAACACCCTCCAATTTCAATGTGGAGTGGCCTGTTTTTGCCGACACCCTTGCCGCTTCCATTGAAGTGCTTGAACGCGGCCCCGTTGAGACATCAAAGCCCGACGAACAAGGCAATAAAATTATCCGACAAAAAATAGCACTCACCACCTTCGACACAGGCTGGATTAGTATTCCCGCACAGCACATTCGGTTTTCGCCCGAAGGAGACAGTTCAACGCACTATGTTGTAGAATCCAACCCACTCATGCTCAGGGTTTTGTCAGTTCCTGTTGATACAACAGCAGCTTTTAAACCAATAAAGAACGCCCTGAATATTCCCATTAGCTTTGCCGAGATTTTACCCTGGCTCATCGGTACGCTTGTGTTGGCGGCACTTGTTTATATGGCGTTGCGTTGGTGGAAGAAACGCCGAAAAGGAATCGCCCCCGAAAGCCTTGAGAGCACGCCCGGCCTGCCCCCACACAAGCTTGCACTTGAGCGGCTCGAACAATTGCGTTTGGAGCGTCTGTGGCAGCAAGGGCAGTTAAAAGAATTTCACACCCGTCTTTCAGACATTGTCAGAGCTTATATCGAGACTGAATTTCCGGTGAATGCCGTTGAGATGACGACTCACGAAATTCTGCAGGCTTTGAACCCACTGCACATCAATGATGAAGCCATGCAAAAACTCCGGCTCGCCTTAGAGCTTTCTGACTTAGTGAAGTTTGCCAAAGCACAGCCTTCAGGCATGGAAAATGATATGAGCCTGAACCATCTGGCCGATTTTGTCAGAGAGAGCCATCAGGCGAGCAACGACGAGCAGGCTAAAAAAACGGGGGAGGTACTATGATGCACTTTTTTGACGACATCACATTTGCGCAACCGGGCTTTCTTTACGCCCTGCTGCTCATTCCGATAGTTACAGCCTGGTATGTTCTCCGCGAGAAAAAACATCATCCTGTGGTGCTGATGCCCAACTTAGCCATGTTTGCGCGTTTTGGTCAAAGCTCAAAAGTGATGTTGCGTCATCTTCTTTTTGCATTGCGGATGATTGCGTTGGGATTGCTCATTGTGGCACTGGCCCGGCCACAGACCAGTTCGCGTGGGCAAAACGTGACGCGCGAAGGCATTGATATCGCACTTTCGCTCGACGTCTCGGGCTCCATGCTGGCCCGCGACCTCACCCCCGACCGATTGGAAGCATCCAAAGCCGTGGCAGCCGATTTTATCAAAGGCCGGCCAAACGACAGGATAGGGCTGGTGATCTTCAGTGGAGAATCGTTCACACAGGTGCCCCTTACCACCGACCATTCCATTCTGCTTAATATGTTTAGCGGTATTAAAAGTGGGATGATTGAAGACGGCACGGCCATAGGCGATGGCTTAGCCACTGCCGTGGCCCGGCTGAAAGATTCCGAAGCCATCTCGAAAGTGGTGATTTTGCTCACCGACGGGGTGAACAACGCCGGATCGGTTGACCCACTCACCGCAGCCGAGATCGCCCGCACCTTCGGAATACGGGTTTACACCATCGGTGTCGGGACGTATGGCGAAGCACCTTATCCCGTTCAAACACCCTATGGAATACGTATCCAAAATATGAAAGTGGAGATTGACGAGCCACTGCTTCAAAACATCTCGCAAAAAACCAACGGGCAATACTTCAGGGCAACCTCCAACAAAAAGCTGGAAGAGATTTACAAAGAGATTGACCAGCTAGAGCGGTCGAAAATTGACATTACCGAATTCAGCCGCAAATACGAACAGTATCTTGGACTTGCCGTTGCGGCTTTAGTGCTGCTTCTTCTCGAAACCCTGCTCCGCTTCACCTTGTTTCGGTCAATCACCTGAAAATGTTAACGACTATGGAAACCAGCATATTCAAATTTGAACGACCCGAAGCACTGTATTTGCTGCTTATCATTCCGCTCGTACTCGGATTCTTCGTGTTTGCCCGCTATAGGCGCCGACAAGCCATGCGCAGCTTTGCCGACCTATCTATGTTTAAAACCATCATGCCTTTTGAGTCGTTCACCCGACCATGGGTTAAACTCACCCTGTTGCTGCTGGCTCTGGTGATGCTCATTATCGGCATTGCCAATCCTCAGACCGGTTCGCGGATGGAGGAAGTAAAGCGCGAAGGCATAGATGTGTTTATTGCTTTAGATGTGTCCAACTCGATGATGGCCGAAGACATCCAGCCAAACCGTTTAGAGCGGTCGCGCCAAGCCATCAACCGGCTCATTGATAAGCTCACCGGCGATCGCATTGGCATCATCGTGTTTGCCGGAAAAGCTTATATGCAGCTTCCGCTGACCACCGACTACAACGCTGCCCGGCTATTTGTTTCTACCATCAACACGGGCATGGTTCCCAGCCAAGGCACTGCCATTGGCGAAGCCATCCGTATGGCCGTCAGTTCATTTGATGAGGAGCTGGCCCGAAACAAAGCCGTCATCATCATTTCGGATGGAGAAGACCATGAAGATCAGGCCATTAAAGCGGCTCAGGAAGCTTCGGCAAAAGGCATCACCGTCTATACCATCGGAATGGGGCTAGCCGAAGGCGCACCTATCCCATTATACAATCAATACGGTAAAAATGTCGGATTCAAGAAAGACCGCAACCAAAACACCGTAGTAACCAAGCTCAACGAAGGGCTGCTACAGGAAGTGGCTTCGGCCGGCAATGGCACCTATGTGAGGGCAAACAACATCCGTTCGGGGCTTGAAACCATTTTTTCCGAAATCAATAAGATTGCCAAATCCGAAATTGAATCACACATTTTCACCGATTACGAAAACCGATTCCCATTATTTTTGGGCTTCGCCATTGTTTTTCTTTTCATTGAAGTATTTGTCGCTTTAAGGAAAACCGTCTGGGAATCAAAGATTAACCTTTTTGATAAGCCAAAAAAACCATGAAGTATAATTTTTTAACCATCGTCATGATGCTGTTGGGTCTGGGGGTGCTACATGCCCAAAGCGAGCGTTCGTTAGTCCGACATGGCAACAAGCTCTATCAAGAAGGCGATTTTCCGGGTGCTGAAGTCAACTATTCCAAAGCAACCGACCTGAATCCCCGAAGCGAAAAAGCCACCTTCAATCTCGGCAATGCCCGTTACCAGCAAAAAAATTACGAGGGCGCAAGGGAGCAGTTTGAAAAAACCGCTGCAATGAGCCAAAATCCGAAAATTGAATCTCAAGCCTGGTATAACGCCGGCAACAGTTTGATGAGCCAGGAGAAGTATGCCGAGAGTATTGAGAACTTCAAAAAAGCCCTTAGGCTCAACCCAAAAGATGAAGATGCCCGCTACAACTTAGAATATGCCCGCTGGAAATTAAAGCGGCAGCAGGAGCAACAAAAACAGGACCAGCAGCAAGACAAGAACAACGATCAGAAGGATCAAAAAGACCAGCAGAAGGATCAAAAAGACCAACAGAAGGATCAACAAAACCAACAACAGCAACAAAACCATCAAGAGCAGCAAAACGAACGCAACCAGCAATCGGCCCAGCAGCCTCAGCAAATCTCGAAAGAGGAGGCAGAGCGAATGTTGCAGGCACTGAGTGCCGAAGAAAAGAAAACCCTGCAAAAATTAAACGAGCAGAAGGTGAAAGCAGCATCTGCCGTGAGGTCTGAAAAAGACTGGTAATTCAAATCGGAGCAATTCCCTAATTTTGGGAAGTTTTTTTGAAATTGAAATCAAAACAATAGAAAACAAGAGTTAAACCCATGATAAAGAAGGCTGCCTTTTTCACCTTACTTATAGTCGGAATGATTCATCTGACCACCCTATCGCAAAACGTCAGCTTCGAGTTGAGTGCGAAAACACAGGTCGAAGTTGGCGAACAGTTTCAGGTCGTCTTAACCCTAAGTGCTGAAGGGAGTAACTTTTCCGGCCCCGACTTCAAAGATTTTTCGGTTATCACAGGCCCAATGATGTCCACCAATTCGAGCATCAACATTGTGAATGGCAGAATGGATCGCTCGTTTTACCAGACTTACACCTATATTATAACGGCACAAAAAGTAGGCGAATTCACCATCGGGCCGGCCTCGGTAACCGCCAACGGACAACGTGTTACCTCCAACAAGACGACGGTGCGAGTGGCAAAGGGCAGTTCATCCCAAAACAAAGTGGACGGAGGCGGAAACTCGGACGACATCTTCTTGAAGGCGATTCCCGACAAGCGAAAGGTGAGCATCGGCGAGCAAGTGATGATCACCTATAAACTCTATACCAAAGTCCCTATTGCCAATCTGGTAGTCACTAAGATTTCCTCCTTCCCAGGTTTCTGGATGAAAAACCTACTTGAAAGCAACAGCGACATTAAACAGACCAGACAAGTCATCAACGGCTCGGAATACATCGTGGCCGATATCCGTCAGGTGGCGCTTTTTCCTCAAAAAAGTGGCACACTGAGCATCGAGCCGATGGAACTAAGCTGCACGGCACAGGTCAGAGTGCAGTCGCAACGCAACAGTCGCGACCCGTTCGAGGCTTTTTTCAACGACCCATTTTTCAATCGCGGCATACAAAATGTAGAAAAGAAACTGACCTCTGAAGCCGTTTCCATTCAAGTGGAGCCATTGCCAACGGCACAGCGTCCGGCTGATTTCAAAGGAGCCGTAGGCCAGTTTGGCTTTCAGTCGTCTATTGATCGCAATCAGATAAAAACAGGCGAGGTCATCAACCTTGTCTATACTATCACCGGAACAGGCAATCTTGAACTGATTGACCTTCCCGCACCGACATTTCCAAGCGATTTTGAGGTGTATGAACCCAAAATAACCACCGACATCAAAACCGGCATTGGTGGAGTTACCGGAAGCCGTAAAGTAGAATATCTTATCATCCCGCGAATCCGTGGCGACTTCACCATTCCATCCGTAAAACTCGTATATTTCGACCCCCGCACCTCCACATACACTACTTTGAGTTCGCCCGAGTACCCCATTCACGTGGAAAAAGGTGAAGGCAGTACGGCAACCGAAGGAATGACTGTCAGCTCACAGGAAAGAATTACTTATTTGGGGTCCGACATCCGCCATATCAATCTCAAAAAAACGAGTCTGAAAAACAAAAACGACTTCTTTTTTGGTTCGTGGCTTTATTTTCTGATCTTTATAGGAGGAACGCTTCTGTTTGCCGTCGCTCTCTGGCGACACCGCCAACTCGCTCACCTGCGCAACAACCAGTCGCTGATGAAACTCCGTCAGGCCACCAAAGTAGCACGAAAAAAACTTGCCAACGCACAGATTCATCTTCAAAAGAAAGACCAGAATGCTTTCTATTTAGAGATGTCTCAAGCTCTGTGGGGCTATCTCTCTGATAAGTTTACCATCCCCCGCTCTGAGCTTTCGATCGAAAACATACAGGCAATATTGCAGCAACGCAACGCCCCCGATGACCTCACCGAGGCTTTCGTTAGCGCACTGAACAACTGCGAGTTTGCCCGTTTCTCGCCCGGCGATGCCGGACAGAAGATGGATGAGCTCTACAGGCAAGGCATCGAATTAATTACAAAGACCGAAAGAACAATCCGGTAATTCAAACAACGAAACGCATGAAAACACTGAATATCATCCGGAAACTATTTTTCCTGCTGCTGTTTTTTATCTTCTCGCATGCAGTTGCCCAATCGCCTGCCCAACAGCTCGAAGCCGCCAACAACCTCTATGGCGAGGCGCATTATGAAGAAGCTCTTAAAGCATACCTCAACCTGATTGATTTAGGATACAGTTCGGACGCCCTGTTTTTTAACACCGGAAACACCTATTTTAAACTGAAAGATATCCCATCAGCCATTCTTTATTATGAAAAAGCATTGAAAATCAACCCCTCCGACGACGACATCAAACACAACCTCCAAGTTGCAAATAGCATGATCATCGACAAGATTGACCTGATGCCCGAATTGTTTTTCAGGCAATGGTGGCGTGCTTTCTACAACCTGATGCCAGCAAACAGTTGGGCCTGGGTTTCAACGATTGTTTTTCTTTTCACACTCGTTGCAGCCTATCTTTACATCACTTCTCAGCAAACTTCTGTCAGGCGAAGCGCATTCTTTAGCGGGATACTGCTTATTTTGATGACCATTATCACTTTTGGGCTGGCATCCCAGAAATACTACTACACACGACAAACCAACGAAGGCATCATTTTCGCACCGACCATCACTGTTAAGAGTTCGCCATCCGAATCAAGTGTTGACCTTTTTGTGCTTCACGAAGGCACAAAAGTTGCGCTGCTGGACGAAACAGCCGGATGGCAGAAAATCAGGATAGCCAACGGGAGCATCGGCTGGCTGCGCGAGGGAACTTTCAAAGGCATCTGACATGCCTTCAGGTGCTCGAAACGGCCTGTTTACAGCAAGTTTGGCTGTTGCAGCCATGCTCATCTTGTTGCAGAGCTGCCTCAAGTCCACAGGACCCAAGCTACCCGAAGAGGTTGTGAAAGTCATTCAGCAAACAGGTGTCAACAGAATTGAGCTCACCAAAACTATTGCACGCTATTACCCTGACGACAGCATCCGGCTCACCGCTGCCTACTTTATTATCGGGAATATTTATCGCCAATATAGTGTTGAATATGAGCTTGTTGATTCAAACGGGAATCAGATTCCTTTTCAGCCAACCGATCTGGTAGATTCTATCCCATTGAAAGACAGCTGGGAACTATTTTCCAAAAAACACAGCCACGCGAAATTTAAAGCATTGAATTTCAGCATGGATCGCGACACGCTCACGGCTTCATATCTGGCCAACAACATTGATCTTGCCGTAGAAAGCCGAGGCTATTGGTGGTCAAGCGACATTCCTGACGATGATTTCTACGAAAACGTGCTTCCTTATCGTGTTTCCAACGAAATCCCTGACGACTGGCGACAATATCTGGCCGATTTCATTTTGCCGCAAATTCCCGACAGCATTCGTTACAGTCGCAACCGTGTAGCTTTTTTGGTTAATCAGAATATCCATCATCGTATCGTTACCGATGGCCGTTTTAGCAAACAAACCCGCCTCTCCTCCCCAAAAGAAATCCTTGAAAGAGGCCGAGGCAGTCAAGAAGAAATTAGCCATCTGAAGGTAAAAATTCTGCGTAGCATTGGCATTCCCGCTGCCATAGATTACATTCCTTATGCGGGTAAGAGCGGTTCGACTTGGTATTTTCCTGTTTTCCTCAATGAAGAAAAAAAATATCAACCACTTTTACAATCGGGTGAAGATAGCACTTTCCCTACTTCTGTCCACATTTCAAAGGTTTACAGACGCTGCTTCAGCAACCCAATGACGGGACTGTTCGCTCAAAAACACTCACAACAATCCAGTCCCCCATTTCTCGGACACTACCCACAGCTCGATGTAACGCGCTACTATGTGCCGATTGACAGCATTATCTTTCGTGGGCATTGCAACGACAGCATAATGTACCTTGCCGTATGGGATGGCGAGACGTGGAAAGCCGTTGACTGGGCAAGAGTCGGAGATGGCAAGGCGGTTTTTAACGACATAGGCCCCATTGCACATTATCGGTTTGCAGTGATGAAAGCCGACTCACTTGTTTTATTACCCGAATATGCGCCGCCCGATGGTTGCGAAAAATCGCTAAATCCCCGCTCTAACGACGGTAGAAAAAAGCCCTTTCACACACAGCAGTCAACTGGTTTTCAATTTTTTGACCAAAAACAATGAAAAATGCCGACCAATCAGGAATGTTGCTTACTTTTGCAAACTGAAACTTTGGCAAAAAGCTGTTAATGATTGTTAAATAAAAACTGAAGTCCTCTGTTGCAGGTAACAAATATTAGCGTAACTTGTGCCACTATTTCAGATCAGTACGGATCCAAATACCATTTAAATCAGATCATATGAAAAAAGGATTTTTACTCGTTAGTATTCTTTTAATAATCAACTCTTTGCAATTCGCAAAAGCGGAAGGTAAGAACGAGGGTCCCGGCTCGGCAAGGTCGCAGGAGGTTTCATCAGCGGCTTATTTACATTCGCTTCGAGCCAATCAGACGACA
>JBDHYV010000026.1:0-15655 GCA_039811545.1 Bacteroidales bacterium
TCTTCGGCGGCTTTTTGTGCAAAATCGGTTCCCGATGAAGCATAGAGTATGCTACGCGAAGCGTTGACTAACAAACCCGCGCGACGATTAAGCCCGGCACGGCTCACAGCTTCCAAGTCGCCACCCTGGACACCCACACCCGGAACAAGGAAAAAATATTCCGGTGCCATCTCCCGAATAGCTCCTATCTCGTCGGGATGTGTGGCTCCCACCACAAACATCATCTGTTCGTGCGATGCCCATTGCGTTGCCTTCCCAATCACTTGTTTGTAAAGCGGAAAATGCTCATTGTTTTCAACATATTGAAAATCAGCAGAGCCGGTATTTGAAGTTAATGCCAGAAGCACCACCCATTTGTCATCGAAGCCCAGAAAAGGCAGAACCGAATCGGCACCCATATAAGGCGCAACCGTTACGGCATCGGCATCTAATTGCTTAAAAAATGCTGAGGCATAGCGTGCCGATGTGTTGCCAATATCGCCTCTTTTCGCATCCGCAATGACAAATATTTCGGGGTACTGTGTGCGGATATAGGCCATTGTCTTCTCGAGTGAGGCCCAGCCCCGGCTTCCGTCGGTTTCATAAAAAGCCGTGTTTGGCTTAAAAGCAACAGCATAAGGTGCGGTGGCATCAATGATAGCTTTGTTGAAAGCAAAGACAGGGTCGTCGGACGACATCACTGCGGCTGGGAGTTTCTCTTTTGCCGGATCGAGGCCTACACAGAGATATGATTGTTTTGTCTGGATCTGTTGGAATAACTGCTCACTATTCATAACCGTCAGGCTTCGAGTTCTGTTTTCAGACGTTCGGCGTTTTCGGCCACTTGAAGGCCTTCGATCAGTTCATCGAGATCGCCGTCAATGATGGCCGACAGATTGTAGAGTGTCATGTTGATGCGATGGTCTGTTACCCTTCCTTGGGGCCAATTATAGGTACGAATTTTAGCCGAGCGGTCGCCGGTGGACACCATCGTCTTGCGTTTTGAGGCCACCTCTTCAAGGTATTTACTGTATTCGATTTCAAAGATGCGGCTCCGAAGCACTTTCATGGCTTTGGCTAAATTTTTTAACTGCGACTTTTCGTCCTGACACGAAACCACAATGCCCGTTGGGATGTGCGTCAGGCGGATGGCAGAATAGGTGGTGTTCACCGACTGTCCGCCGGGTCCGGAAGAGCAGAAAGTATCCTTTCGAATATCTTTCTCGTTGAGTTCGATATCAAACTCTTCGGCTTCTGGCAGCACCACGACCGAGGCAGCCGAGGTATGGATGCGGCCCTGGGTTTCGGTTTTTGGCACACGTTGCACCCGATGCACGCCCGATTCAAACTTCATGATTCCATAGGCATGGTCGCCGATAACATTGAACACCACCTCTTTAAACCCGCCGACAGTACCTTCGTTCATGTCAACAACTTCGGTTTTCCAGCCTTTCGACTCGCAATATTTCAGGTACATCCGAAAGAGGTCGCCCGCAAAAATGCTGGCTTCATCACCTCCGCTTCCGGCACGTATCTCAACGATTGCGTTTTTAGAATCTTGCGGGTCTTTCGGGATGAGCATCAGTCGGATATCGTTTTCGAGCTTTTCTTTGCGTTCCTGCAAGCCATCAAGCTCCTCGAGTGCCATTTGCCGGAAATCATCGTCTTTTTCGCTTTTGATGACTTCGCGTGCGTGGTCAATATTGGCCAACACATTTTTATACTCCTTGAATGCTGCCACCACAGGTTCAAGATCTTTATAATCTTTATTGAGTTTGACGAACCTTTTCATATCGGCCATCACCGAAGGGTCGTTGAGTTGTTCGCCCATCTCATCCCAGCGACGGTGGATGGTTTCAAGTTTATCTATAATTTCCACAGAAAAAAAATTAAGGCCGCAAAATTACACATTGCCGGCGAAGTTTGAAAATTCGATTCAAAAAACCGCAATACGGCTTAAAGGTTCAATGCCACAATCTCAGTAGGTGAAAACGCCATTAGCACTCTCGATGGTCAGGCGTTTGGTGTCGCTTGACTCGGTGTAGCCAACAATACGCGCCTGAACATCAAACTCCTGTGCAATTCCGAGAATATCATCAGCCGTCATCAAATCGGTGTAAATCTCCATCCGATGGCCCATATTGAACACTTTATACATCTCGCTCCATGCAGTTTGTGATGCCTGTTGGATGAGCTGGAAAAGCGGGGGCACGGGAAAGAGGTTGTTTTTGACAATATGTATCCGATCAACAAAATGTAAGACTTTGGTTTGTGCTCCACCGCTGCAATGAATCAATCCATTGAGGCGGGGGCGGTGTGATTCCATCACCGCTTTGAGAAGGGGGGCATAGGTGCGGGTAGGCGCAAGCACAAGTTTACCAACATCAACGCCTTCAATTTCGGTTGGGTCGGTCAGTCGGAAAGGTCCGCTGTAAACCAAGTCTTCGGGCATCAATGGGTCGTAGCTTTCTGGGTATTTGCCTGCAAGGTACTTTGCAAAGAGGTCGTGTCTGGCTGAGGTAAGGCCGTTGCTTCCCATCCCGCCATTGTATGTAGTTTCGTAGGTTGCCTGACCGAAAGAAGCCAGTCCCACAATGACATCGCCCGGACGAATCCGGTTTTCAATTACTTTGTTGCGCGGCAGGCGCGCCACCACGGTGCTATCCACAATGATGCTGCGTACCAGATCGCCCACATCAGCGGTTTCGCCGCCCGTGAGGTAAATCCCGATTCCCAAATCCCGCATTTGTTGCAGAAACTCCTCCGTAGCACGAATGAGGGTGGAAATCACCTCGCCCGGAATGAGATTCTTATTGCGTCCAATGGTAGAGCTGAGCAACATATTGTCTGTTACGCCCACACAAAGCAGGTCGTCGGTATTCATCACAATGGCATCCTGCGCAATGCCTTTCCATACGGACAGGTCACCGGTTTCTTTCCAATAGAGATACGCTAAAGCGGATTTTGTGCCAGCTCCATCGGCGTGCATTATGTTGCACCAATGGTTATCTCCGCCAAGAATATCGGGGATAATTTTACAAAACGCATTGGGATACAACCCTTTATCCAATGACTGAATGGCATTGTGCACATCCTCTTTCGAGGCCGACACCCCTCGCTGGGTATAGCGGTTTTCCGACATTATTTTTTAAAAATAAGTTTACGCTCTTTCGAGTCGAACTCAAAATTGCCAAAACGTTCTAAAAACGATTGTCCGGCCACAAATGGATAAATAGCCTGATGATCTACCACCACCTCCACATTTCGTATCGCTTTGCCGCCAACAGAAATCTGTTTCAGACTAAAGATTGTTCCGTGGTCAATCGCACCTTCTTTGATCACCGATTTGTCATCGCCCACGAGGTTATCCACGCTGAGGCTGCCCATTTTGAGCAGTTCAAGTGCCTTCTTCAGCGAAATAGCCGGCTTGGCTAATCGGCTGTAAACGAATGTGTTTTTATGCCCATCAATTTGACAATCCACTTCGAAAGATCCATCGGCAAGAATATTGAAATCCAGCTTATTATCATCCGGATTCAAGATGATGGTAACGCTCTCGGTGAGTGGCGCATTGGATGCTTTGGGCACAAAATCTTTCCCCAACACCCGAAATTCAGTTCGACGGTTCATCTGATGGGCCGCTTCCTTGGCTTCGTTTCCGGGCAGTTTGTTGATAAATTCTTCTGTCAATGTTGTTCCGGCTTTCAAGGTAACACCACCAACAACTACAACATCCTTTTCGAGTGTAAGCGGAATCCTTTCGCCATAACCCTTAGCCACTAAACGATCGGGGTCAATTCCGCGCAGGATGAGATAATCCACCACCGACTGGGCACGTTTCTGGGCTAAGATATCGTTACGTTCTTCCGTATCGCGGCTGTCAGTATGTGAAGCAAGTTCAATGGTGATGGTCGGATTGACCTGCAAGGTGCGGATAAGCCCCTGAAGCGAGTCTTCGTATTGTGGTTTCAACTCCCAACGTGCCAGATCGTAGAGGATATTGGGCAACGGGATAGGTTTTTGCGGAATAGGCTCAAGCATGGCATCTTTCACAAAATCGCGGCTAAACTCAACCCCAACGGTTGTCTCTGTGAGGGTTTTGGTGAAATAATCAGGCTTGTCAATGATGATTTCATAGGTTGTGTTTTTGGCAAGCTGCGATTCGCTAAACAGATAATACCCCTTTTCGTTGGTGCGTGTGCTGACACTGGTTCCGTTGCTACCAATAAGTTTCACGCTCGCATCTTCCACAAACTGAAGGGTTTTTTCGTCTTTCACCGTTCCCGAGAGTTTGAATAATACTGGCGGTTCCATAAAATAATAGAGCCGGTCGGTGCCTTTGGTGTTTTCGCGGTTGCTTGCAAAAAAACCACGTTCTTCGGTGGGGTGGAAGACGATGGAAATGTCGTCGGAAACGGAGTTGATTGGCGATTTCATATTGACAGGCTTGCCCCAGTTGCCGGCACTGTCCACCGTACTCATAAAAATATCGAAACCTCCCATTCCGGGGTGACCGTTGCTGGCAAAAAACAGCGTTGTATCATTTCTTAAAAACGGGAAAATCTCATCACCTTTTGTATTGATCACCGGTCCAAGGTTGAGCGGGCGGTTGAAAGGTTCCTTTTTTGAATCGCGCATGGCCACCCAGATATCTTTTCCTCCAAAGCCTCCTTTGCGGTCGGCGGCAAAATAAATCATCAATTCGTTTTTGCTCATACTTGGATGCCCCACCACATCGAGACTGTCAACCCCTTTGATCTGAACGGGGACGGGAGACCCCCAACTTCGACCCGAACGGGTACTGCTCATAATCTGGCAGCCCGAACTTTGTCCACCGATATTGTTGCAGCGCGTAAAATAAAGCGTACTGAAATTGTCGTTCAGAAAAGGTGCACCTTCGTTGGCTTTGGTATTCACAATACCGTCTTCGTCGAGTAGGGTTGGCGTACTCCATTGTCCATTGCGGTCGGTTCGTGCGGTGTAAAGGTCACTGAAATTCTGACTTGTCCAACCGTCCTTGTCTTTTCCGGTTGATCCTTCGCGCGTAGAAGTAAAGATTACCTCATTGTAATTACTTGATGACCAAGCTGGTGCAAAATCAGATGCTTTGGAGTTCACCTTTTTAAGCAAGCTAATCTCGAAGCGTGAAGGGTTTTCTAACCAATCTTTGATCGAGGCCGTAAGTGCAGCGCCTTCTGTGCCGCGTGGATCATCGGGCACTTTCTCGGCAAACATCTGATAGTACTTTATGGCTTCTTCAAATTTCTGTGTAGTTTTCAGAAGGTCGGCATAAATCAGCAATATCTCAGGATTACGATCCTGAAATCCGGCTTTGATGACTTTGCGATAGGCAGTTTCGGCGCGTTTGGCAGCGCCTGTTAGCCGGTAGCACTCGGCCATGCGGTAGTTGATTCTTTCCTTTTCAGCTGGGTTTTTCTTCACTTTTCCCAAGGCCTTTTTATAGCGCTCCAAAGCGATGCTGTATTGCTTGCGCTCAAATGATTCGTCGGCATTTTTGGCAGGGTTGCGCTGGGCAAATACCTGACCACTCAACAACATCGTCAGCAGGATGAGAACAAAGATTTTATTCTTTCTAACCATAAAATTCCGGATGTTTATCCTTTGTTAACGTTAGGCAGTTCGATTTATTGGCCAATGGCCAGATTTACATTTCCCTTTCTACTCTTCCCGTTTCATCTTCGGCCTGCTGAGGGGCAGGCTTAGTTTCTTCGGCATCAGGCAGTGCAGCGACAACTTCTTCGGATGTATCGGCTGAAGGCTCTATTCCGGCTTGTGGGCGGGCATTGTCGGCACGTTGTTCCAAAAAATCATTGAGCCGCGTCTCACGGTCGAGGCGCTGAATTTCTTTGTTAATCTCGTTGGTGAAACCCGCCGAGGCGCGTTTCATCTCGTTGATGGTCTTGCCAATGGTACGCGCCACTTCCGGAAGTTGCTTCGGCCCCATCACCACAAATACAACAAGAAGAATAAGTATCAGCTCGCCGGTACCGATATCGAAGAAAAGCAGCATGACCAAAAAATTAAAGGCCAAAAATACAAATAATGCCGATAGCTTCGGCAAGTGAACAAAACGCAAAAAAAAGTCCGACAACTGATGCTGCCGGACTTTAATTTCTCCCTCTAAAAAGATTATTTCGTTTTAGGCTCTTTTACATTAACAGCTTTAGCTTCGGCTTCCTTTTCCAGTTTCCCGCCTCCCAGCAAGTCAAACACCACAGGCGAGGCGTTGAACACTGAGGAGTAAGTTCCAAGGAAGATACCGATGAACAATGCAAACACAAATCCACGGATTACTTCGCCGCCAAACAAGAAAATCATCAACAACACGATCAAAGTTGTTCCAGAGGTGTTCACTGTACGACCCAAAGTGCTGTTCATCCCGTGATTCATGTTTTCACGGAGTGAGCGTTTTGGGTGCAAAGTGAGGTTTTCGCGAATACGGTCGAAAATGATCACAGTGTCGTTAATGGAGTAGCCGATGATGGTCAGTACGGCAGCGATAAACGATTGATCTACTTCGAGACTAAAGGGCAATATGCTGTAAAACAACGAGTACAGCCCCAGTACGGTGATGGTGTCGTGGGTAAGTGAGATCAGACCGGCCAGGCCAAACTGCCATTTGCGGAAACGGATGGCGATGTAAACAAAAATGATAATCAGCGCAAAGATGACAGAAAGCATGGCTTTATACCGAATGTCGGAGGCAATGGTAGGTCCAATCTTTTGTGAGCTCAGAATACCGATTGTTTTATCGGCGGCATCGCCTTCGGAGGTGAAACTGTCGAAACTGAGGTCGCGCTGATAGAGAGGTTTCAAGCCTTTGTACAACATGGTCTGGATAAGTGAATCCACTTCCTTTCCTTCGTCTTCGATCATAAATTTCGTAGTGATTTTCACCTGCCTGTCGGGGCCAAAGGTCTTCACTTCGGGGGTAGCCTCGGTGAATTCGGCGGCCAATGCATGACGCACATCATTCACGGTAACATCCTTGTCGAAACGCACGAGATAGGTGCGGCCTCCGGTGAAGTCAACACCGTAGTTAAATCCGCGGATAGCAATTGAGGTTAAGCTTACGATGATAATGATTCCAGAGATGATATAGGCTTTTTTGCGGAAACCAAGCCAATCGAAATTCACATTGGCTAAGAAATCTTTCGTCCAACGGGTTTCAAATGGAATCGGAATATTTTTATCGAGCAGATAAATAAAGATCAGTCGGGCAATAAAGATAGCCGTGAACATTGAAGTTAAGATACCAATAATCAGTGTGGTAGCAAAACCTTGAACCGGGCCAGTACCGAAAACATACAGCACGATACCGGTGAGCAGTGTGGTTACGTTACCGTCAATAATGGCAGAATATGCGTTTTTATAACCGTCATCAATGGCCAGCCGCAGACCTTTTCCGGCACGCAGTTCTTCTTTAATGCGCTCGTAAATGATCACGTTGGCGTCCACCGCCATCCCCATTGTAAGCACGATACCGGCAATACCCGGAAGGGTGAGAACAGCACCTAAAGAAGCCAGCACACCAAACAGAAGGAACACGTTGGTAAGAAGAGCCAAGTTGGCAACAAGTCCGCCTCTGTTGTAGAAGAACCACATATAGAGCAACACCATGAAGAAAGCGAGTACGAAAGAGTACAAGCCGGCTGTAACGGCCTCACGTCCGAGCGAAGGGCCTACCACGGCTTCTTCGATAATGCGCGAAGGAGCAGGCAGTTTCCCGGCTTTGAGGATATTAGCCAAGTCCTGAGCCTCTTCGATGCTCATTTCGCCACCGGAGATACTCGAGCGACCATTGGGGATTTCATCATTGACTACAGGATAGGAATACACATAATCGTCGAGTACGATTGCCACCTGTTTGCCGATATTTTCGCCGGTGAGGCGTTTCCAGCTCTTGGCTCCTTCGCTGTTCATCTGAATAGTAACTTCAACTTTTCCGTTGGCATCGTAATCCTGACGTGCATCTACAATCACCTCACCACCAAGGGCAGCGTTGTTATCGCGCGATGCTTTGAGTGCGACAAGTTCAAGGATGGCAGGAGCTCCTGAGCCACCGCGTGGTTTTACAGTCCAAGCCAATTTCAGGTTGCGAGGGAAGATTCCCTGCACCTGTCGGAGCATCTGGTTGATGCGAGCGGTATCTTTCACCTGTGCCTGACCTACCCTGGCTGTATTGGCTGGGAAATATTTCCCCGACTCGTCCTGTCCGTAGGAGGGCATCAGATAGGCAAACAGAGGGTTCTTTTTGGCATATTCGTCAAAATTACTGTCCTTAGAGGTGGAATCGGCTCCGGCAGACAGCTTGTCAATCAGGCTCTTTGTCGAGTCGGCTTTTGCTGTTGAGTCAGCATCGGCATGGGTTTCCTGAGCGTTATCCTCGGTTTTTTCATCGTTTGGTTCACCAGCATCGCTGAGTTGGGCTAATCGCTGATTGGCTTCATCGAAGAAAGTGTGCAACTCCGAGAAGTTGTAGGTTTCCCAAAACTCGAGTTGGGCTGTTCCCTGCAGCAGGTTGCGCACGCGTTTGGGGTCTTTGATGCCGGGAAGCTCCACAAGGATTCGCCCCGAAACGGCCAGCTTCTGAATGTTAGGCTGGGTTACACCAAAACGGTCAATACGGGTGCGGAGAATCTGGAATGAGCGATCAACAGCACCCTCAGCCTCAGCACGAATAACCTTCAATACTTCATCATTGGTTGAATTGGTGCTGACACCTTTGTCTTTAAATTCGTACAGAAAAATTGAAGCCAAACGTGCATTGGGGTCAGTTTCTTCAAACGACTCTCCAAAGAGGGTTACAAAATCCTTCTGGCTGTTTTTCTGTTTCTTCTGGGCTTTTTCCATCGCCTGAAGGAAAACAGGATCTTTGCTGTAGCCCGATAAAGCATTGGTGATATCCTTTACAGAAACTTCGAGCACCACGTTCATCCCGCCTTTGAGGTCGAGACCCAGATTGATTTCCCTTTCTTTGACATCCTGATAGGTGTATTTGTCAATGAGAATATTGTAAACCACCTGGCTTTCCATCGAATCGAGATAGTAAGTCTCTCTGGCATCCACAATTGAATCCAGTTTGTGTGTGTAGTCTGCCTGATTTCCCTTTGAAAGCCCCATGGCAAGGTTTTTTGCAATCTCGCTTTCGGCATAACGCTTTGCCTTCTTCTCAACCCTTCCTGAAACAAAAGTGAAGGAGAGTTGATAGAGAGACACAATGGCCAAAGCAACTGCAAAAACTTTAATAGCTCCTTTGTTCTGCATTTCTGAATCTGATTAAATTACGTATAGTTCTTCTATCAATTTTTTTTGAGGGTGCAAAATTAGAACAATATTTGACAACTGCCAATAATTCAAGCATTAATTGAAAACGAAGACAAAATAAGCCGAAGTAGTGGTCAACGGCGGTCAAATTCACGTTATCACAGATTTTTTTCGCTTCATTAAAAACAACTTCGATTTATTTAGAATCATTCCACGAAAATCCTTACCTTTGCGGCCTCATCCATACCTAAAAATAATTTTATCACTATGAAAAGAACATTCATGTTTGCTTTGCTGCTGGGAGGTTTTATTTCTTTCCAGAGCTGCGGCGGCGGTGAGACAAAAACCGACAAACCGGCCGAGACTACTGTTGTAAAAACTGAAGCTGCCCCATCGGATGCCAATGAGCCATTCGCCGCCGGCAAGAAAATCTACATGGAAAAATGCGTTGTCTGCCATCAGGCCAACGGCGAAGGCGTTCCGGGTGCATTCCCTCCATTGAAAAATTCCGACTATCTTTTGGCCGACAAAGTACGTGCTGTGGCGCAAACACTCAACGGATCGAACGAGGTGATGATCGTTAACGGACAATCCTACAACGCACCCATGCCTCCGCAGGTTGACACCAAAGAAGACGCCGTTGCGGTGATAAACTATGTTTTGAACTCCTTTGGCAACAACGGTGGCACTGTTACTTTAGAAGATGCCGCTCATGTTGACATTCATCCGAGATAATCCTCACGATTCGGTCAATAATCTCAGAGAGGCCGTCTCCATTAGCGAGGCGGCTTTTTTTATCGCAGTCTTAGTCTTGTGCCTATAGGCAGATTGGTTCCTTCAACCAAGCCGTTCATCTTCAGCAATTGCGACATCCGGATGCCATAACGCTGCGACAATTCTTTCAAAGTCTCGTCCTTTTCGACAAAGTGCTCGGCAAACTCGTGCGACTTCCGGGCTTTTTTCTCAACATAGAGTAGGCTGCCAGGCAAAAGAGAATCGCTTTTATTGAGCTCGTTATATTTGCGAAGTTGCCATGAGAACATTCCTAACTCTTTGGCTAATGCAGCTATCTCGTCTCCTTGAGCTATGATAATGAGTTTTTTATGATTGTTCTGATGGATGAACCTCCCCGACTTCCATTGTTTCACCACTTTCATATCCGAAGTTTTGATCACGGGGTTGGCGTGAATCACCACCGTCTTTCCGTTGGTGCTTTCGCCAATCATTCCCATGGCCAAACTGTCGTAATGAAAGAGCCTGAACCGCTCGACGAGACCAGTGAGCAGTTCGGGATAGCGTGGGTTGGTGGCGTATCCCGCTTTTTTAAGACCATCGGCCCAGGCTTTGTAATCCATAATCTCCAAGTCGAAGAGCGAACTGTAGCGGTTTCGGCTTGTGAGGAAAAACGAATGGTCTTCGTAGGACTCCTCAGGATGGCTGTATGCACGGAAACATTCGTTTTTCTCGTCATCGTCCATAAAAAAGGTCTTCCCGGTCCATTCTTTATGGCATTTTATCCCGAAATGGTTGTTAGCCTCGCGAGCCAAGATACTGTTTCCATTGCCCGACTCCAACATCCCCTGAGCCAATGTGATTGATGCCGGTATTCGGTGTTCCTGCATTTTTTTCAGGGCCACATCTTTATACCTTATTATATAGGCTTCACTGGTTATTTTATTTTGTGCAACAACCGTAGCTGTTACGCATAAAAAAAACACACAAACCAAAAGATAAAACGACCGGAAAGGCATAAATCACAACTTTGGCACAAATTTATGCCAAGTCGGCGACAGTCAGACCACCCATAGATGGTTTTTAGTGAAATCCGCCTTTTTCTACACTCTTAAACGAAAAACTACCCTACTTTTGTCGTTTAGTAAACCTCCATGGAGCTGATAAAAAAATATTTCCCCGATTTATTGCCTGCCCAACTTGGACAGCTCGAAGCATTTGAGTCAGTTTTTGCCGACTGGAACAGCAAAATAAATTTGATTTCGCGCAACGATATGCAGCATTTTTATGAGCGTCATGTTCTTCACAGCCTCGCCATTGCACGATATATTCGCTTTGTTCCGGACACCCGGATCCTCGATGTGGGCACAGGTGGTGGATTTCCGGGCTTGCCATTAGCCATTTGTTTTCCAGATTCCGACTTTCTATTGGTGGACAGTATCGGCAAAAAAATCAAGGCAGTTGAAGCTATGGTGACGGCTTTAAACCTTGACAACGTGCATGTTGTACAGCGAAGGGTGGAGGAAATTGACGAAAAATTCGATTTCGTTGTGAGTCGTGCCGTTACCACTCTGCCAGAGTTTGTCGGTTGGACTGCGCTAAGGTTTCACGGTCAGAGCCGCAACACCAAACCCAACGGCATCCTTTATCTCAAAGGCGGAAATTTAGAGCCGGAGCTTAAACAACTGCCCAAACGCTGGGTAAAACATGTGCTCCCCTTGTCAACATGGTTTGAAGAAGATTTTTTTGAAACCAAATCTTTGGTACATCTCTATTGAGCCATTTCACTTGTTTGGTGGTTTTGTTCATTTTTTAACAGCTTGTTTCAGGCTTGATGTTTTTTTCTACTTTAGCCGATTCTTTTACCATCAAAAATCGAACTATGGAAAAAATCAAAACCTCCCTGCGCGAATCAGCTGTAGCCCGCTGGATTGCGCTTGCGCTGATCTCACTCACGATGTTTTTTGCATATTTCTTCGTGGATGTGGCAGCTCCCCTTCAAAGTCTTTTGGAAAGCAAACATGGTTGGTCGCCTGAAACCTTCGGGATGCTGGGCGGATCGGAGTTTTTTCTCAATGTTTTTGCCTTCTTTCTGATTCTTTCGGGCATTATCTTAGACAAGATGGGAATCCGTTTCACCATCCTTACCTCAGGTTTTGCGATGGTTATCGGGGCTTCCATTAAGTATTACGCCCTCACCGAATCGTTTGCTGCATCGGGTCTTGCCCACTCGTTGGATTCATTCTGGACTTCGGTTCCTGCCTCTGCTAAATTGGCCTTTTTTGGATTTGCTATTTTTGGCGTTGGCGTGGAGATGGCCGGCATCACCGTGTCGAAGGCTATTGTCAAATGGTTTAAAGGTAAAGAGCTTGCGCTGGCAATGGGGCTCGAGATGGCCACTGCCCGACTGGGAGTATTTGCTGTTTTCCGTCTTTCCCCCATTTTTGCCGAACGAGGCGGTGTACCAAACTCCATCCTCTGGGGCGTTGTATTCCTGATTATCGGACTGCTCACTTTCACCATCTATACCTTTATGGATCTGAAACTTGACAGAGAGATTGGTGCCGATGAAAACAGTGAACCCGAAGAAGCTTTCCGTGTGAGCGACCTCCTGCTTATCTTGAAAAACCCCGGCTTCCTTGCCATCGCCAGCCTTTGCGTACTGTTCTATTCGGCCATCTTCCCATTCCAGAAGTTTGCAACCGATATGCTCTCGTCCAAGCTGGGAATCAGCATCAAAGACGCTGCCGCCATGTTCTCTTTTTTCCCAATCGGAGCTATGGTGCTGACACCTTTTATAGGTGCCTTCCTCGATAAAAAAGGTTTAGGTGCCACTATGATGCTTTATGGTGCCATCCTGCTTACTGTGTCGCACTTGATTTTTGCCTTAGTACCTGCCGATGCTTTCAGCCCTGTGGTAGCCTATAGCACTATCGTCATCCTTGGATTAGCTTTTTCGCTCGTGCCGGCCTCCATGTGGCCATCGGTACCGAAGATTGTGGAAGACCGTTTCCTTGGCTCGGCCTACGGACTAATATTCTGGATTCAAAACATCGGTCTGCTGGCAGTACCAATTCTCATCGGTTGGGCATTAACCGCTGCCAACCCCGGTGTGGCAGAAGCCATCGCCTCAGGGCAAGATATGAAATACAATTACACCGTTCCAGAATTGATTTTTGCAGGCTTTGGCGTGTTGGCCATGATATTGTCATTTGTGCTTAAACACGTTGACAAAACCCACGGTTTTGGACTCGATTTACCCAACAAGAAATAAATCCCCCCTAATAAAAAAAGCCGCTGATGCGGCTTTTTTTATGGTCATATTCCCACATCCGTTTAAACCATTGTGTCACTTTTCAGCTTGTTTAACAAAGAAAAGCACACGGCAATGCAAAAATAATGCTACTTTTACGGTCTTAAATTTCACTGTTTCTTAACATTAAAAAGAATAAGCATGAGCTCTCTCCCCGATCTTGAACCCAATGGGTTATGGAAGAATTTTTACAGCCTGACACAAATTCCACGTCCTTCGAAAAAAGAAGAAAAAGTCATCACTTTCGCACGCACTTTTGGCGAAACCCTTGGTCTTGAGACCCATGTTGACGAAGTAGGCAATGTCATCATCCGCAAGCCGGCTACTCCCGGCTTCGAGAACCGCATGGGCATCATTCTGCAAGCTCACTTAGATATGGTTCCGCAAAAAAATTCCGGCACAAATCATGATTTTGAGACCGACCCCATTCAAACCACTATTGAAGACGGATGGGTGAAAGCCAAAGGAACCACTCTCGGTGCCGACAACGGAATTGGCGCCGCTGCAGCTATGGCCGTTCTGGAATCAGCCGAGCTGGAACACGGACCTGTCGAAGCTTTATTTACCATTGACGAAGAAACTGGTATGACGGGGGCTAATGGGCTGAAGCCAGGCCTGCTTCAGGGCAACATCCTGCTCAACCTCGACTCGGAAGACGAAGGCGAACTTTATGTGGGCTGCGCCGGCGGCATTGACTCCACCGGGGTTTTCACTTTCCAACCGGAAAGCGTTCCCTCAGCGATGAAAGCCTATCGCCTCAGTGTTACCGGACTCAAAGGCGGTCATTCGGGCATGGACATCAACTTGGGAAGAGGCAATTCCAATAAAATATTGAATGCCCTATTGTGCCTTGCAGCCCGGAAATATGATCTGCGTCTTGCCGAAATCGAAGGTGGTAGCCTGCGCAATGCCATTCCGCGTGAAGCCTTTGCCACTGTCGTTGTCCCAGAAAATCATGCAGCCGCTTTTGAAAAATATGTCAACGAATATGCAGCCATTGCCGGCAACAGCTTTGCCCAAGCCGATGGCGGACTGCAAATTGATTGCCAAAGCTGCGATTTGCCAGCCGACCTGATTGACCAGAAAACCCAGGCCGGACTTTTTGAAGCCGTAGCCGACTGCCCTAATGGCGTCATTGCCATGAATCCCGATATGGAAGGCGTGGTGGACACTTCAAACAATTTAGCCATCGTCAAACGCGAAGGCAACACCATCACTTTAGCCGCACTGCAACGCAGTGCCATTGATGCCGACAAGGAAAAATTAGCGGCACAAATCTGCGAAGTGTTTGCCAAAGCCGGAGCTCAGGCTCACAGTCATGGCTCCTATCCCGGATGGAAACCCAATGTTGATTCACCCATCCTTAAAACCATGAAAGAAGTGTATCAGAACACTTTCGGCAAAATACCCGAAGTCAAAGTGATTCACGCCGGATTAGAATGTGGAATTTTGGGAGCCGCTTATCCACATTGGGACATGATTTCGTTTGGCCCTACCATACGTCATCCCCACTCGCCCGACGAAAAAGTGAATATCGAAACCGTAGGCCTCTTCTGGAAATACTTGGTCGAAACCCTGAAAAACGCTCCGGTAAAGGAATAACGGCCACTCTGAAAACAGCCTGTTGTGCAGTTTTCAAGTAGATTTTTTGAAAAAAAAGCGCAAAGGTTTGGAGATAATAAATTAATCCATACCTTTGCACTCCCAAAAAATAGTCAAAAGAGATGAAACGTACTTTTCAACCATCGAACAGAAAACGCAGAAACAAACACGGTTTCCGCGAGAGAATGGCTACGGCTAACGGCCGCAGGGTGCTGAAGGCACGCCGTGCAAAGGGCAGAAAAAGATTAACCGTTTCGGACGAAAGATAGTTTTTTCTTACATTAGCCGTTTATATTAAAGGTATAACAGAAGGTGACGCCGAAGCATCGCCTTCTGTTTTGTTTTGCCCAAAAGAAGGTCGTTCCAGCTCTCTTTTGGGCGTTGCTGTTTCTTGCTACCACAAAAAACTAAAAAACCTCAAAGCCTAACCTCGATTTTCAGTATCTTCGCAGCCGCTCACAATACAACAGCATCTTTATGGAAAAGATCCTGACGACCATTTTCTGGATCATTTTTGTTTTCTATCTGCTTCGATTAGCACTGCGTTATTTATTGCCCTGGCTTCTGGCACGTTTTATGCGCAAGATGGCCCGCAATATGCAACAACAGGCTCAGTCATACGAATGGGCAAATCATAAGAAAGCTAACAACGATGTGGTGGTAGATACACGACAAGCCGACAAACAGAAGATTGATCCGGAGATTGGAGAGTATGTTGATTTTGAAGAAATTAAAGAACCT
>JBDHYV010000027.1:0-15365 GCA_039811545.1 Bacteroidales bacterium
CTTTGCCCTGCCCAATCTCACCGGGCGCAAACTCTACGACACGGTGAACGGACAATTGGCTTATTGGCTGTCGAATATTGGCATGGCCGGAATGACCTTGGCGTTTGGCGTGGCTGGCGTTGCACAGGTATATCTCGAACGTAAATTGGGACTTGAGTTTGGTGCAGTACAGCAAGAAATTGAAGTCCATTTCTTTTTACTCATTCTCATGGCCACCATGTTCTCCACCGGAATAACCCTCTTTATCATCGAGTTTTTCCGTTTTGGCAAACCCAACGACGAAGCTCTTGGCTTTGAAGAGAATCTGAAAAAAGCTTAATCCTCAATCCCCAAAGGAAGTGCAGTTCATCCCGGCTGCACTTCCTTTTTTATTGACCTTTCCTTTTTTGAAAACTTATTTATGACACAAGAAAAAATTCCCTTTTACCTTCCCGCTGCACAGGAGGTTGAGGTTTTTCGTCATTCTTTTGAGAACCATCTTCCGGTCTTGCTCAAAGGGCCGACGGGTACAGGCAAGACACGTTTTGTGGAGTTTATGGCTTTTACGCTTGGCAAGCAAAGCATTACCGTAAGCTGCCACGAAGAAACCTCGGCCACTGACCTCATCGGCCGCTTCATTATCAAAGGCTCTGAAACCGTTTGGCTCGATGGCCCCTTGACGACGGCAGTGCGCAGCGGCGCGATCATTTATCTTGACGAGGTGGCCGAAGCCCGTCCCGACGTCATTGTGGCCATCCACTCGTTGACCGACTACCGGCGGATGCTTTTCATTGATAAGCTCAACGAAAGCATCACCGCACATCCCGATTTTATGTTGGTAGCTTCCTACAATCCGGGCTATCAACGCGGGTTTAAAGAGCTGAAACCTTCGACACGCCAGCGTTTTGTAGCCTTGCCATTTAACTATCCGAAAAAAGAAGCCGAAACCGAAATCATAGTCAACGAAAGTGGGATAGAAGCTGCGGTGGCCGAAAAACTTGTTAAAATAGGCCAGAAAATCCGTAATCTGGAAGAGGTTGGTTTGGCCGAAACTGTTTCGACACGTCTGCTGGTGGATGCAGCCAAACTCATCCGTTCGGGCTTGCCAAAAAGGATAGCCGTTCGCTCGGCCGTGATCGAGCCACTTACCGATGACGAACAGGTGCTCGAGGCACTGTCCGACCTCAGTAATCTGATTTTATAGTCGGGAAATGAACGTTTTTGGGAGTAGGGTTCAATGGCTATAGACGAATATCTTTTCGGAAAAGCAATCCGGCTTTTCAAAAAAAATACGCCGGACAGCGATTTGTTGGCTCGCAGGGTTGTTCTTGCCGACATCCAGCCGCGACTGACGGTGATGGCTCGGGCACTTACGGGTGAAGCCATCGAGATAGTGCCGGCCACCGAAGAAGGCGGCTGTAAAGGGCTGCATTTTTTCCTGCCATCCGAATTTGCCCTATTTCCCGACAAAACATCCAACCAGCAATGGTATATTTTCCGAATCATGTATATGGTTCACCAACGACGGTTAAAGCTGAACTGGCAGGCAAAAGGAGATTATCCGCTGTCGGCATCGCGCCGAAATGCCATTGAAACAGCACCGCAAGTGCTTGAACTGATTCAGTCGGAGTTTCCATCTGTAGCCGAGATTCATCAGTCGCTGCTTCAACAACTCCTACGATTGGAGATGGTCTTGTCAAAAAATCTTTTGCATTGGCTCTACGGAAAATGGATGGTGGACGAAATGTCGCCTGAAACCCAAGAAGAAATGGGTAGCACTGGCAACCAAAAAAATAAAAACGAAGCCGACAAAGCCGAAACCACACGTAATGCAAAGGCAGTGGAAGAAGTAGAACTGTTGAAGGTGGATAAAAAAAGCCAGGAAGACTATGTGATGACCCATAACTTTGAAAAAGTGGAAACGGCCGAAGAGTATGATGGAGTGTGGCGAGACTTCGATGGTTCGGATCAGTTGGAAGAACACCAGGACGCACTCGATGAACTGCAGATGAAATACATCGTCAGAGCTGACGACCCGACCCATTCTGTTTACCAGTCCGATTTTGCCGAAAACATCAGCGTGGCCGAGAGTACCGACAATAAGCCGGGTGGGTATTTTATTGCTTACGACGAATGGGACTACAAAAAGGGGAAATATAAACCGGATTTTTGCAAGCTTTTCCCCGAGTCACCCAGTCAGGCTAATCCGGAGTATTACAGAAATGTAGTGTCTGAAAACCGTCAAACACTCGTTGCGCTGCGTAAAATGCTGGCCAACGTGAACAACAAACGCAAGCAAACGAGATTTCAGACACAAGGCGAAGAGTTTGATACCGACCTTGTTACGGATATGTTTATTGACCTTTTCAACAAACATACACCGAACGAGAAGATTTACCTATCGAGCAAAAAGGCTGAAAAAGACATTTCAATCATGTTGCTGCTCGACAGCTCCCTCTCCACCGATAGTTATGCAGCAGGTAACCGGGTCATTGATGTGGAAAAGCAGGTCTCCATTCTTTTTGGCGAGATTCTGAACGAATACGGCATTGATTTTTCGATAGCCGGTTTTTCATCGCATACGCGCAACCAAAGCCGATTTCTGATGCTCAAAGATTTTGATGAGGCATGGGTGCGCGGCCGCAATCGGGTTGGGGCACTTGAGCCTCAGGGTTATACCCGCATTGGGGTGTCGGTGCGACATGCCGGAACACTTCTTAAAAGCCGTCCGACAAAAAATAAATGGCTCATTTTTGTGTCTGACGGCAAACCAAACGATTACGACAGATATGAAGGGCATTACGGTATTCAGGACGTGAAACAGGCATTGCGCGAGCTGGCTGCCTCCGACATTCATACGTTTGCTTTAGCCATCGAAGCACAGGCACGCTATTATCTACCCCAGATGTTTGGTCAGAATCATTACCAAATCCTAACCAGCCCCAACGAGTTATTACGCGCACTGGTCAAACTTTATTCAAAAATCAAATCGCTCTGATGTTATGCACACAGATTCAATAAATTACAAGAAGTTGCTCTATCCGCCCGGTGGTATTCTTATGTGGATTATCATCTTTATCGAGTTGGTATCGTTTGGATTGGGCTTAATTGCCTTTTCGTATTTCAATGTGGTTGTGGCCGATACTTTCAGAAAATCACGTTCCGAGCTAAATGCCGGCTTAGCCACACTGAACACTTTTCTGTTGCTCACCAGCGGTTATTTTATGGCCATGTCGGTCTTGCATTTTAAAAGCCGTTCCTATAACAAAGCACATCGTTCCCTTTGGGTGGCCATGGCTGGCGGATTGCTTTTTATCCTCATCAAATCAATAGAATATTCCGGAAAAATTGAGGCTGGTTACACCCTCTCGGCCAATATGTTTTTTACTTTCTACTGGCTTCTCACTGGTTTTCACTTGGTGCATGTTGCCGTTGGCTTGGTCATTCTATTTATCATCGGCAGGCATTTGAAATTGCGCCCCGAAACAGTTAAAATCGAAGATTTGGAAGCCGGTGCTGCTTTTTGGCACATGTGCGACCTCATCTGGCTTTTGTTGTTCCCTATTCTTTATCTTTTCTGATTATGGCAAAACAGTTTTTTCATCAAAATCTTGTCATCCTTGTTGCGCTGATTTTATTGAGCGGAGCCACAGCTTTGACGGCCACTCTGCTTGATGGCTCGCTCAGGCACGGCATACTGTTGCTGTTGGCCGTTACCAAAGTAATGGTTGTTGCAGGCTTCTTCATGGAGCTGCATCTCGCACATCGTTTTTGGGTTTTTGCCCTTCTTTGCCTGATTGCCATAACCTCAGCAGCCGTCTTGTTCATTGCTTGAGGCAAAGTTTTCTGGAAAAACTCAGGGTTTCACTTGTGGTTAATGGTTAATTTTGCCCATTCGTTTTAACTTTGGAAAAACAAAATGGAACTGCATCTATCTGGCACAAAGAGTTTTGCAAGCGATAACTGGTCGGGAGCCTGTCCCGAAATCATGGAGGCTTTGCAACAGGCCAATCATTCACATCATCCTGCATATGGCGAAAATGACCCATTGTTTCAGCAGGTAAAAAGCCGGTTTCAGGAAGTATTTGAGACAGACTGTGAGGTCTTTTTCGTGTACAACGGAACTGGGGCCAATGTACTTTCGGTGAGTCATTTACTTCAGCCCTGGCAGGCAATCGTTGCGCCTCGTTCGGCTCATCTGAACGAAGACGAGGGGGGCGCACCCGAACGTTTTCTGGGCGGGAAAATCCTGACAGTGGAGTGTGCCGATGGAAAACTTCGGCCGGAACAAGTAGAACCATTTTTGAGCAGCAAGGGTTTTCAGCATCATGTCCAACCCAAGTTGATTACAATCTCGCAGGCTACCGAGCTTGGAACGCTGTATAAACCTCACGAAATATTCAAGTTGGCTGATTTTGCCCATACGCATGACATGTTTCTTCATGTTGATGGTGCGCGAATTGCCAACGCCGCAGCTGCACTCGGGTGTAGCCTGGCCGAAATGATTACCCACACAGGAGTGGATGTGCTCTCCTTTGGCGGCACAAAAAACGGACTGATGTTTGGCGAAGCCGTGGTGTTTGTCAAACCTGAATTGGCCATTGGTTTTGAATACAACCGAAAGCAAGGAATGCAACTTGCAAGTAAACAACGATTTATCAGTGCACAGTTTATGGCTTACCTACATCAGGATCTTTGGCTGCGAAATGCCCAAAAAGCCAACGAGATGGCCCGTTTGCTGGCTCAAAAAATTGAAACAGTCGAAGGACTCATGCTGAGTCGCCCCACCGAAGCCAATGCTGTGTTTGCCATTTTGCCCGAAAAACTCATTCCTCTGTTGCAAAAGGAAACCTTTTTCCACGTGTGGAACGAGGCAAAAAATGAGGTTCGGCTCATGTGCTCTTTCGATACCCAACGCGAAGATATTGATGGGTTTATTCATGCCGCACAGCGGCTTTTAAACACCCTTTAAAACCGTCTTAAAGGCCTTGTACAATCAAACTTATTTATATTTAACAATTATTTATGATAATATAAGTAATTGAAATACATATACATAAAATTTATACTGCTCCTAAATGCCGAAATTGGAGTTTTGCACAAAAGAAAAAGAGATAAATCATTTATTTTTGGAAGATATATCACTATTTCTTTTGATTATTCTCAGATGCTAAATGTAAAATCGGAAAACTGCATCAACTGTGAGACCTGCAACGAGCGTTCGCCGTTGTTCAGCTTTCTCAACAAGGAAGAGCTTTCCATTATGAACTCAGGTCGGTTTGAAGTGCAGTTCGATGCTGGTGAGACAATTGTCAAGCAAGGCACTTCTGCTTCGCACATGATGGTGATTACCACCGGAATGGCAAAATTATTTCTACAAGGCTTTGATCGTCGCAACCTGATTCTCGATATTATCCTTCCCTGGAAACTGTTTGGCGGGCCCGGATTGTTCACCGATATGCGCTATCACTACACGGTGACGGCTTTGGAAAAGACCCATGTTTGTTTTGTTTCTGCCGAGAATGCCCGGAAAGTCATTCGCCTTAATCCTGATTTTGCCGAATCTATTCTACGTCACTGCAATCGCAATGGAGCAGCCAATTTCGATCGCTTAATCAGCCTCACACAAAAGCAGATGCCCGGACGACTTGCCGATGCACTCCTTTATTTATGCAACGAGATTTTCAGATCCACAAAATTTGCTCTCCCTTTGTCGCGACTTGAGCTAGGCGAAATGTCGAATATGACCAAAGAAAGCGTTACCCGCATCTTGAAAGATTTTGAAAATGAGGGAATTGTGGCATTGGACAATAAATCAATCGAGATTTTGAAGCTGGAAACACTCAAAGATATCTCGCTGCGCGGATAAACTTTAGAATGGATATTTCCCAATGATAAGTGGCTCACAAAGCAGCTCAGAAAGCAAGGTTTCCTGACTTCTTGCCCTGTCGAGGTTGTGACCCGGATAACGGGTGTTGTAATAGTGGTCGTTTTCGAGGAAATCAGTTAGAAAACGTAGTGCCTGCATATACACCAGCATCAATCCGCCAAAGGGCAGCAGTTTCTTTTCCAAGGGTTGAATGTCATCTATTTCGGCGGCATAGCTGTTGACAATTGTTTCAACAAAACCGGGTCTTATCTTGATGATGGACAGATCACGTTCGTCTTCGGCTGCAGCACAACTCATGCTGCGTATCATGTCGCCAACATCGGAAAGCAGGGTGGCAGGCATCAGGGTGTCGAGGTCAATCAGGCAACGTACTTCGTGTTGATGGACATCGAAGAGTACGTTGCTGATTTTTGCATCCATGTGAACAATCCGTCGGGGCAGACGATGAATCACTTCGTTGTAAAAATTAGTTATCCAGCGGTTGGCATTCAGCCGCGCAATGAGTCCGGCGGCCTCGTTGAGGCGTTCGGCCAAAGCTTGTGCCACGGCCTGATCAAACTGTTTTTGCCTGTAATTGAGGTTGTGAAAATCGGGAAGAATCTCATAAAACAGGTTTACATCAATTTGCGAAAGCAATGCGGCAAACCGCCCGAAAGCACGGGCGGTTTTGGATGCAAAATCAATATTGTCGAGTGTTTCGAAGCAAACCGTCTGGTCGAAATAATTCGTCATCCGCCAGGTTTGATTGTCTGAATCTTCAAAAAGTAACTCTCCCTTAACGGTAGGAGTGTATGCAATCATCGGATAATCAGGTGCTATCTTTTCGATATGTGATTTAGCCATTTTCCAATTGTGTGCAATCTGTTCCGGTTTTCTGAAGATGGCTGTATTGAGCTGCTGAAGCACATATCGTTGAAGATTTGTTGTTTCTACCAAAAAAGTGTGGTTGATATGGCCGTTACCCAGTGGCCGAACGCTGCAATGGATTGGTTGCAGGCCATAAGCCTGTAACACTTCTGTGAAGTCGGTCTGCATGATGTCGGGTGGGATTAATAGTCGTCGCTGTTGGCAAAAATCTGTTTGCCGGTTTTCCATCCACCCTGTGTGAAGTCGGGGAATTCAATACTGTTGCTGTTGTTGGCCACCGACCATTCTGACAGCGGGGTGATGACACTCCAGGCCGCTGAGTCGTAAACGCTGATGGGCGTTGGTTCGCCTCGTTTGATGGCTTCGAGGAAGGCGTGAACAACAAAGAAGTCCATGCCGCCATGTCCGGCCCCTTTGGCGTCGTTTCCGTAGTGTTGCCAAAGCGGATGATCAAATTTTTCAAGCCAGGCTGCGGCTTCCTCCCAACGGTGTGCTTTGGTGAGGCCTTCGATATGGAGCGATTCGTTGAGGTCCATCCATAAGCCTTTGGTTCCCTGCACCCTAAAGCCTAATGAATAAGGCCGGGGTAGGCTGGTGTCGTGTTGCAGGAGAACGGTTTCGCCACCCGCCGTGCGGATCATTGTTGTTACCACATCGCCCAGCTTGAACTCGACCTTGGCGTTGGGATGGTCAACTCCGCCGTGTTCAACGACATATTCGCGGAGGCCACGGGCTTTCGATGCCATCGAGACAAGGGAGGTGAAACGGTTGCCGGCGTGGATGTTCAGCATTTTAGAGAGTGGCCCGATGCCGTGAGTAGGATAGAGGTCGCCATTGCGAGTGACAGAATGTTGTGTACGCCAACGAGCTTCGGAAAAGCTCTTTTCGCCAAATTCCACCCCACCCCCATAGGGCTGTTGGCCATTGTTGAACTTCACCTCACGCAGATCGTGCTGATAGCCACCCTGAAGGTGAATGAGCTCACCAAACAATCCCTGTCTGACCATTTGCAGCACCGCCATCACATCGCGGCGGTAGCACACATTTTCGAGCATCATATACTGCAATCCGGTTTCCCGGGTTTTCTGAACAATATTCCAATGCTCGTCCACGGTGCTTCCCATCATCACTTCGCAGCCAACGTGTTTTCCGGCATCCATGGCGTCCATGGCCATCGGATAATGCCATTCCCAAGGTGTGGCGATAATCACGGCATCTATATCTTCCTTTTCGAGCATCTCGCGATAGGCGTAATCGTTTCCGGTGAAGATTTTGGGGCTTGGCTTACCGGCTTTCTCAAAAAGCCTGAGCGCGGCATTGAGCATCACCTCCTGAATGTCGCAAATACAGCTTACGTCAGTATCGTCACGCATCAGGCTTAGCCGCAGAAGCTCCTGGCCACGGAGTCCGGTGCCGATGAATCCGATGCGCAGCTTGCCCGAAGGGTGGCCAAACACCGACGACGAGGGTAAAACGGTGAAAGCTGTGCCTGCTAGTGCGGTCATTTTTAAAAATGTACTTCTTTTCATAAGGCTTCGTTTTTGGATGTTCAAGATATTTTGAATTTGTCAATTTACAAGAAGATTGCAGCCTCTTACCTGACTGTGGTCGAAACGTCCAAGCACCTCAAAACTTCCGTCAGCTGAGGTTTTGCCGAGATCTTGCAACGCAATGAAACTGCAACTGTTGAGGTTGGCCAAGTCAATGATGTTGATTCCGCCGGTTTTCCCATGTCCGACGAGCGAGAGTGGGTCGTTGGTATCGCGAATGAGAGTTTTCATCCAAGGCGGACAGTAGAAGATTCCGTTTGCTTTGGAATAAGCCTGCGACAGAAGCTCGGTCATGCCATATTCCGAGTGGATGGCGGTTGTCCCAAAAGCCTGCATAAGTTGCTGATGAACCTCGTGGCGAACCATCTCGCGGCGGCGACCTTTCATCCCGCCTGTTTCCATGATGATTAATTCGGGAAAATGAACCGGAAAAAATTCGGCCAGATCGAGTAGTGCATAAGTTACGCCCAATAAAATCACAGGCTGCCGTCGCTCTTTCAAAGCAAGAAGTTTCTCTGACAGTGCTTTCATGTTGTCAAGATAAAACCCGCTGTCGGGATGTCGGCTTATCTTAATAAGACGGTCGGCCATAAAAACAAGACTTGATCCGTTGCGTTCTAAATACGAAGGCAGCAATGCAAGAATGCAATATTTTTCCGGCCCGCCATAAAAATATCGAAAGCCTTCCGTAAAACTATGGACATATAACTGTAAATCAGTTATATAATGCTTACTGGTTTGATTGCCTGTGGTGCCCGACGAGCTGAAAACAGCCTCTGGTATTTCGTTGTTTGCAACCACAATGCCGGTTTTAAAAAACTCAACAGGCATAAACGGAATCTCTTCGATGCACTCAACTTTTTCGGGATTGCAACGGAGCAATGTGCAATAGCGATGATATATTGCGTTTGATGCCATCTGAAAGCGGAAAATGGATAATGCTGCCTTTTCAAAGCCTTCAGCCGACCGGATTAAAAATATAGAACTTGCATCAGGCTTGGTCATTGTGAATCAATCAAAGGAAAACCACTACTTTTACCGTCTGAAAAAGCGATTTATCCGAGTTTAGGAATATGACAAAAGTAAAAATCTTTTTGGTGCTGGTGGGCTTTTTCCTTGTTTTTATGGCATCCTCGTGCCGTAAGTTTGAGGAATACCCACCCGAGCCCCAGATAGAATATCAAAATTTTAAACTATTGGTGAATCCGACAACCGGAAAAGTGGAAAAAGGCCGTCTCAGTATTTCATACCGCGATGGGGATGGCGACATTGGCTTGGATCAGACCGACACCTTGCCACCCTACAACATTTCAGGCGATTTTTACTATAATTTCGTTTTGCGGTTTTACGAAAAACAGCATGGTCAATTCGTCGAAATTCCGGGATTTTTCAGCGGGCGCATTCCTCCACTTATCCCCAAAAACCAGAAAAAAAGCATCAAAGGCATCATCGAATACGATTTGGATGTGGTCAATGAAACCTCTTCTTACGATACGATCCAGTTCAGGGTGAAACTGATTGACAGGGCATTGCATATCAGCAACGAGGTGATTAGCCCTGAATTTGTGCGAAAACTCCCCCAATGATGGCTTCACGTTTTTGTGGCAGGCTTTTTCCGGTAACATGCTGCTGTTTAGCCTTGTTGGCTATTGGAGTGTTTATGTCATGTCAGAATGTGCAAACACAGCGCAGCGCGGCGCAGCAGAAACCAACGGCGGAAGATTACCATTCACTTTCCGGAATTTTGGTGGTTCCTGAAAATCCCCGACCCGGACAGCCTTTTTGGGTTGTTGGCATGGGTCAGCGTGCATTGAGCGGTATCAATACCCGTGTTTTGCACGAAAACGTAACTATTTTGCCCGTAAAGAGCCGACAGGGCAGTGGACTTCCTTTTTGGTGGGCCGATTATTACGACAGCCTTCCGACCGGTGTTTATTCTGCTGTTTTATTTGCAGGCGACAGCCTGATCTTAAAACGAGGCCTCGAAATAGACCAAAATCACGAGGCACCCACAGTTCAGATTTGGAAGACACGAACAAGCTGGACGCCGCTCTACGAACAACTTTTCAGCGTTTGGGTGAATGCACTTTTCGACCATAGTTCAGAAGATTCTTCCTGGACTTCGCTTCACACCCTTACCCAAAACGCGCAACAAAACCTGCTGTTCAACAGCCTTGGATTTTCAGAAGATGGTGGATCCAAACCTCCTCATGTGGTGATGGAACCCGACTGTGCCGATAATCCTTTTTTTCTGAGGGCATATTTTGCCTGGAAGATGGGGCTGCCTTTTGGCTTTCATCTTTCCGACCGTGGATATCAGGGCAAAGCACCTCAAACCAGACAATGGATCACCAACGAAAGCCACTCGACACGGACAAATCCGGTCGCCCGATTCAACGTTTTTCTTCGATTGGTGATGGACGGGGTTCATTCGGGCACGGCCCGAACCGCACTCAGCAACGAAAAGGCTGATTACTATCCTGTAGCACTCAACCGGGAAGCCCTAAGGCCAGGAACTGTCTTTGCCGACCCTTATGGCCACACCTTTATCATCATTGCCTGGAAGCCACAATCCGAAAAGCTGCCCGGCAGGCTTTTAGCCGTTGATGCCCAACCCGATGGAACGGTGGCCGTAAAACGTTTTTGGGAAGGAAATTTTTTATTCAATACCTACGAAGTGGTGGGCGAACCAGGCTTCAAAGCCTTTAGGCCGATGGTTTTGAAAAATGGACAACTTCAGTCGCTAACAAACAATCAACTCACCGACAGCTCCGGTTTTGTGCCTTTTTCACTCGTGCAACAGAAAATGGAGCGCGACAGTTTTTACGACCGTATGGATCAGCTTATTAACCCTCAGCCGCTCCAAGCCAACGATTTGTTGACCTATCTTATCGAAGCACTGCACGAACAGTTGCGTGTGAGGGTGAAATCGGTGGCCAATGGCGAGGCGTATAGAAAGGCTCATCCGGGAAGTATTATCCCAATGCCCGGCAACGCCCGGGCTATCTTCCAGACCGGCGGGCTGTGGGAAGACTTTTCTACGCCCAACCGCGATCTTCGCTTATTAATTGCAATGGATGCCATCGAAACTTTTCCGCAAAAGGCGGCTGCCCATCCTGAGCGTTACCGTCTGCCCGCAAATCTTACCCAAAAAGAAATTATACAACAGCTTGAAAATCTGATGCTCAAAGAAACAAGCTCCCGCAACATTGCCTATTGCAACAGTAATGGCGATACAATTACCCTTAACCTTCACGAAATTCTTCGTCGAAAAGCTTCTTTTGAGATGGCCTATAACCCGAACGATTGCATTGAGCTTCGTTGGGGCGAGGCAGACGACAGCCTGAAAAAAACAACTTGCAGGCATAGGACGCCTGCAAGTCAGTATGCAATCATGCAAAATATCAGAAAATGGTTTGAGCAGCGGCTCCATCCGCCAACCTGAGCATACGGAAATCAAAACACTTTTTGACTCGAAACCCGTGCGTCTTCCATTAGTACGCTAAAGAAATAGCCAGAGCCAAGGTCTTTGTTCAAGGTGATTATACCCTCGAACACAGCCACATCACCCACCGACAGCATTTCGTCTGTTGTGATTGTGAGGTCGAAAAACTCGCCCAAAGAGGTTCCGTCTTGAATATGAACCCAGTTTTTGCCCATAATTCCACTGTTGAACTTGGTCACTTGGCCTGTTATCTTCACTTTCTTTCCTGAAAATTTATCAGGGTCTCCAAATAGTTCCTGCAAACGAACTCCACCTTCAACGGCCTCTATATGCACATCTTGTTTTGTGTTGGGTGTTTTGGCCTGTTGAGGAACAGGCTGAGTCGTTATTGCCGATTTTGCAGGAACCGGGAAAGTGGCCAGATCACCAACGAACAGAATCTGGTCAAAATCACGGTCCAATTCTTTGCTGTGGAAATCCGTCATCTCCATCCATTGGCTGAAATAGTAGGTTTTGCCTTTTTCGGCAGGTGTTGAAGTTACAGCGATCCAGTATTGCCGGCCTTTTTCATTGGCATGAATATACGTGTATGAGCTGGTTTGCAGCACTTCTTCGGCTATAATTTCGCGGTTATTAGGGTCAACATCGTAATCGGGCTTTGTGCCGGTGCCGGCACACGAGTGTAACAATAGGACAAATAAAAAAAGAATATTCAGGTTTTTCATCACATTGAAGTTGTTTCGGCGGCAAAGATGCGTCAATTTTGTTTTGACACATCATGTCCGAACCGAAGTTTTTAATGCGGCTCGTGCCAGCCCGTGGCCATACTTTTAAAATTACTCAGGGCAGTGGTGCCCATGGTAGCGAAATAAATGTGAATCACCAAAAACATCGAAAGCAGGAAACCAACCGTTCCATGCAAAAGTGCCGTAAGGTAAATGCCGCTTAGTCCGAAAACGTTTTCCACAATCGTTTCGGGGAAAAGCAGGGCAAATCCCGAAACGATGATCAATGGAACGAGCATGAACATCGTCACCACATAGGTGAGTTTCTGCAAAGGATTGAACTTGCGGTTTTCATTCACCGGAAATGGTGTCGGCTGTCCTTTGAAGGTACCGTAAACATAATAAATCACCTGTTTTTTCAACTCGTCGAACAATCCTTTGCATTTCACCACATAATATTTTCCGTTTCCGGTGAAAAGAGTTCCGGCAAGAAAAATAAGATAGTTGAGCGACACGATGATTCCGCTGAGATTATGCCATTTTACGGCCTGTTCAAAAGCGATGAATGGTGTGTCGGGATTGGAATACTGCATGCTGATGCCTGTTGCAATCAACACTAAGAAAAGAAACGCATTCACGATATGCCATAGACGCAGCCAGATCGGATAAAGATATAAACGTGACGACATGGTTTTTATTTTTTGATTCGGAAAATGATGTGGATGAGGATGCCCAGAAGGGTAAATGCGAAGAGGGCAATGCTGATGATGTTGAGGTAAATGTTACGGTTTGCACCGATGACATAAGCTTCGTTCAAAAAAACGGCATTGAGGGTTCCGGTTTTGCGTGCTTCTCTGTTTTGATATTTATAGAGCGACGAAAGCAGCATGGTATTGGCCGAATGACATTCGGCACATTTCTTCACTGCTTGGTCTTTTTCCAGAATCTGGTGCGACACCCAAAGAGTGTCTTGTGCCGAAGTGTGACATTCTATACAGCGAACGGCCGAGAAGTGAAGTTTGTAATTGGGCAGAAAATTGTGAATCTCGTTCAATGGCTTTTTGGTGCTGTCGCTAATACGCTGGAAATTCACAGGATTATCGTGACAATTGGCGCAAATCAGGTTGTGCGAGGTAACAATTTCCGAAATTTTATAGTCCGAACGGGTCATAGCCGTGTAAGAGTGTGGGTTGTGACACATCCAGCAGTTGAACTGTTCGCCATGACGGCTGGCGTGAACGCTTTTTTCAAACTCCTCTTCGATGGTTTCGAAATGGTAGGCAGCAAATTTCTCATCGCCTCCATGGCAATCCAGACAGCTATACATCGGCTCAAAACGCAGCTCCGACTGGTGCGGAAATGAACTGTAATCGGGCGAATGACAATCGCTGCACGAAAAATGGCGATGTACACCTTTATAAAACTCCTCCTGGTCGAAAACAAAGTTGGGATTCATCACCTTGCGCTCAGTTACTCCTGATGCTGGGTTGACATATTCGTACACTTTTTTTCCGTGACATTCAAAACACTGCTTGTTGTCGTCGGTCTTCTCGGGGGGCGAAGTCATATCCACCTTCAGCCGTTCGGATTGTGCCTGAAGACCAACGCACATCAGAGTGGCTGCAAGAAATATCAAATGCTTCATTTTTTTAAAGATGTGTGAAATGGTTTCTAATTTCAATTAAAAATAAACATAAAAAGGCTTCCTGAAAAGCAGCTTCGGCAAAAGCACTTTCCCGGAAACCTTTTGATGAGAGCAGCTTAGGCCGTCATTTATTTTTTCAGGCTACGGATGTAGTTGATGATACCCCAACGCTCTTCGTCGTCAGTAATTTTCGATTCAAAATTGGGCATCTCATCGCGCCCGATGATTGACATATAATAAAGTTCGCCATCGGTAATGCCGCTTTGCCATTTGGTATCGGTGAAGTCACCGGGGTGTGTTTCAAGGTTTTTGGCTTTAGGCCCGTCGCCGGCACCCAAATTACCGTGGCACGATCTGCAGTGCTTTGCATAGGCGGTTTTGCCTAATTTCAGTGCTTCGGCATCGCCTTTCAAGGTGTTGGCTTTGGTCTTGTATTCGGTTGGAATTTTCCAGTTTCCGCCCTTTTTCTGTTCGGGGCTGTTGGTAAATGCAAAACCGATAAAAGCAATTGCCAGCAGGCTGAGTAAAAAGAAGTTAGATTTCATGATAATAGAGTATTAAGGTGAAACGTTTTATGTTTTAATTAAAAGCTCCAGAGTCGGGTGATGTTGAATCCGAACATCAATCCGCCTTTTTTCCAGTCGTTCTGGTTAAACAGTGCATTGTGCTGCGGAATGATGGCATCGGCAGATGAAACGTAAATATGGAAAGTGTGGGTGCTGGTACTGATTTCCCATGCAATACCAAGATTGGGTTTGGCCGGATTGGTGAAGTTGCGATGTTCGGCAATGCCCTGAATCTTCAACGGAAAATCGCACTGAAAAAGGATGGACGACTGTGGCGAAAACTGTGCCCTACCGTTGAAACCAACCGAAATTTTATCATGGTCAATCAGCGAGTCGGTACTGTTGAAGTGGGTAAAACTGCCGTTCACCTGAAGGCTCAACCAGTCATTCACTTTGCGGCCAACAATTAATTGGCTGAAATACGAAAAGCGGTTCATAAACCGGTATTCCGTGCCAAAAACCTTGTCGTTGCGTCCGTCAATGGCCATTGTGCCATAAAAACCCACGGCTACAGGAATAGTGTTGTTGCGGGTTTGCTCAAGGATAGTCCATTTCACATTGAAATCGTTATACATATTCAGCCGTGTAACTCCATAGCCGAGCTGCACATTTTTATGAACCACATAGTTGAGCCCTAAACGGATGTTGGCTGCCGGGGCATAAATCCCAAAAAGGTCGGAAACCCCATTGTCTAAGCT
>JBDHYV010000028.1:0-15331 GCA_039811545.1 Bacteroidales bacterium
CCTTCAAATTCAAAAGTCAACATTTTCCTATTATTCCCAATCTTTTTCTTTTTAAGATTTTCAATATCTACAACTGCTCCAAATTCAATAAATATGTCATAAAATTTTTTGTACTCAGCCCCCCAATAAATCATAGCACATGACATTGGAGCACCTTTTCCAACATCCTTACCGTTTTCAAGAAATTTCAAACGTGTATCATATAAGAAACAAATAGCTCTTGCTTGTCCAAAAATACTTTGTTTCCAATGCCCTGTATTTGTTGCAACAGGAACAAGTGCTAAAATCTCAGAACCATATTTATTATGTGTTAATGCACATTTTGCTAACCAATTCTTTATAGTAGTTCCTCGTTCTCTATCAGAACCATATGGAGGATTCATATAAATAGTTGGATAGTTCCAATCTTCTTTTAATCCATCATGTTTTGGCAACATAAATTCAGTTTCAGCAAAAACGATAGAATATTCATTTGAACAAGGGTCTAAAGCAATTGAGCCACCAAAGAATTTTTTTATGGCAGTTACATATTTTTGAGGTGTACCCCAACTTTGACTTTGAGAATTTACAGTTCGACCAGCACTCATAGTATCTCCCTCCAATTTTTTGAACGTAACTCTGTTATTTCATTTTTCAAATCTATAATAGACTTACTCTCTGGAGTAATAATATTAAACCATGCTTCAATTCTATTCTGATTTTCCGTGAAATATTTTATCAAAGCTGCATCAGAGGCTAAATCCATTTTAACCTTTGTAAATCCATTACGTTTTTTATCAGCAGTATAGCTATTTTTGAATGCTTCTTGTACACAAATATATTCAGGCGAAGGATTAAAGATTAAATCATCAATAAATTGAGCAAGTCCAAAATCAGTCAAAAAAATCAACCAATCGTAAGATTGTGAAAGCACTTTTAATTCTTTATTTTGGTTTTCAGCAGTAAACCAATTCCCGTGATTACTTACAACTCCAACCGTTAAGATAAACTTTTTTAATAATTCAGAATCGGAAGAGTATATTACTTCTTCCATTAATTCAGTATATTGTTTTATATAAGGCTGATTATCTGAACGATAAATTATACCATATTTCTCTCCATTATCAGTTCTTATCTTTTGTAAAGAAGAAGCTGCCCTTGCAACATAAGCACCTTGTTTTGCTTTTTCAATAGTTTGAGGACCTTTCGATGTTCCTTCTTCTACTCCGACTCTTTTGCATTCGAACATCGCATAAGGCTTTTGCAGTTGTTCAAAAATGTATAATTCGTGATTTTCTTGTCCAAATGATTTGAAACTCGCTAATAGAAAAGTATCCTCTGATTCTGCAATAGAGCAAGCATTTCTAAGAATATTATGTTTATCAAGTAAATAGTTCGTTTTCTTTTCAAATTTTGATAGGTCAAACTGATTTTCTAACACTTTTAAAATTTTAGTTGAAGTTATTGAATTACCGTCATTTGGAATAATTACATCAAATTCATTAATAATTGGGTGAAGCGAATACTCAACATTGTGAGATATTTCATCATTACCATATTCAACTAATCCTCTCTCAATAGATGTTGAATTGTTAAATCCCCATGTTTTTAACAGATAATAAGCTATAATCTCGATCATTGTACCAAGTGCTCTTCCCGCAGCTTTCTTTTTATCTTGTGTGTAGTGAAACACCTGTTCTCCAAGTGCATTCTGTAATTTATCTACCGATTCGTAAGCCATAATTTCATTTTAATGTATATGCAAAAATAAAGAAATTAGTCTCAACTTTCAATTTTTAAGTAAGTGAGTTATTATTCATGTGTGTTACATTATTCGTCAACTTATCAGAAGCACAAAACACATTGAGGCCAGAAAAAGTGGATTGAACGTAAGTTCGTAACACAGCCCTTCACCACAAACGCAGCACAAAACGTTCGTTAAGCGACAGCCATCATCCAACATCACAAAAAAAGATACTTCCTACATCGGTTATATGGCCGTTGCCAAGTTCAACGAGTTTCAACCCAAGTTGCTGTATCATAAGCCGGATTTCCGCAGCTTCCTTCAGGCTGTCGAGCCGTCCGCAGCAGAAAATTTGATTACCTGATTTTCCGAAACACCCACCAATGAAACCATAGGGATGTCCGTCCAATCGAATTTGTCGCGGATCCACAAAAATCAGGTTCATTCCGCGCATACTGAGTTGCTGTTGAATGTCTTTATCACTGGTAATGAAATGGTTTTGGCCGAGGTGAAAGAGGTTGCAACGGGTATAGGCTTGTTTCACATGCACTTCTTCAGCTCCCTGGCAAAGCAGTTTCAGCTTCTTATCCGTTACATTGCGGTGATGAATCAACATCCCGGATGCAAAAACTGCATTATAATGTGCTGTGAGCGGATAGGCTGATCCCAAACGCGACTCACCGAAGATGATTTTTACACCGGCTTTTGTCAACCATTCGACCCAGGGCGGAGGAATGTCGGGGCTGGCTACGAACAGCGTATCTTTCTGGCAAAAAAAGATGTCGGGATGGCTTTCGATGCCCTTGTAGAGTTGTGGCTGAGGTTCGAGCCAAAGTACCTGGGCCACTCGGCCGAGGTCTGAGACCGCATCGGCAGGCATCTGGCTGCTGGCAATGGCAATCATGGGACGATGGAATAACTGAAGGTGAAATCGGTTTGCGCGCCATCAGCCCAAAAGCACACTTTTTTGAATTGATGAAGCAGCATTTTCTTATTCGATGCGCCATAGCCGGCCGCATGATTCAGCTGGTGGGTCGGAACGCGAAGTTCAAGCAAGTTGCCTCCCTGTGTGGCAAGTTCTTCGTGAAAAAGGTTTTTCCAGATATGACTCATCACCAATTCGTTGAACGAAGGGTGATAAGGCCCGGCCACATAAGCTGAGCCATTGAGTTCATCCGAAGGGTGTAGCCCGACACGGAGCACTTTTACGCCGGCTTCGCGGAATTTCAGATACAGGAGGGCAGTCAGATCAACCGCCTCATCCAAAGGCTGGGGATGGTAAAAGCCTTTTCGATAGAGTTTTTCGAGTGCGGTGTTGCGGATGACCACGCAGGGGTAAATCCGGGTTTCGTGAGCACCTAACTCAATGATTTTTTGTGCTGTAGCAAGAGATTTTTCAGGAGTGTCGCCGGGCAGACCTGTCATCATCTGCAAGCCCAAACGCAGGCGACGCTCCAAAATCAAGGCTGAAGCCCGAGCCACCTGTGAGGAGGTATGACCGCGTCCGCTTTTGCGCAACACCTCATCATCAAGCGATTGTGCACCCAGCTCGATGGTTTTCACAGGAAAAGCACACAAAAGATCAAGCACATCGGGGCTGATGAAATCGGGGCGGGTACTCAGACGAATGCCGTTGACAGCCCCCGAAGCCACAAAACCAGAAACCAAGGCAAGATAATGTTTCTGGCGCTCGGCCGGCAAACCGGTGAAACTGCCCCCAAAAAAAGCAATTTCGACCTCGCGCTCATTGTTCGGAAAGCTGCTCAGATGACGGTTGATCGTGTGCAAAATCTCACGATCTTCCGGAGCCCCGACTTGCCCTGAAATCTCCTGCTGATTGCAATAGACGCAACGAAACGGACAGGCTGTTTCCGGAAAAAACAAAGGGATGTTGTAATGCTTTAACATGATGCAAAAGTGCAATAAAATCTAAATTTTGCGAATAATTCAATAATTTTGCATTTTCCAAGTTATAGTAACGGATAAATTTAAATGAACACACGCATGAAAAACACAAACCAATTCCGTTTGGCTTCACGTTTTTTGCTGCTGATGCTGATGGCCGCCTTAGTGCTTGGCGGAACAACAGGTTGCAAAAGCAAGAAGAAAATAGCCCGCGAAAAAGCCGCAGCCGAATATGCCGCCCGCGTTGAACAGGCCAAAAAAGACCTGACTGCCATTTTAAACGATGCTACCGACTGGAGCTTGGCCGAAAAGGAAGCCCGCGTGAAAACCATCAAATCGTGGAACCTGCAAGACGAGGAAGTGCTCAAACTCATTGATCAGGTGGAAGATAAGCTTGCCCGTGAGCGTGCCGATGCGCTGCGCAAGGCGGAAGAAGAACGTCTGAAAAAAGCCGAAGAAGAACGCAACAAGTCGAAGGCAACGAAATATTCCGATGTGGAAACCGCCCTGCTCTCAGTGGCTGCCGCTCCCGATCTGGCCACCGCCAACGCAAAAATAAACCAGGCTCTACAGCTTTTTGCCACACCCGATGCTCCGGTGCTGATTATCATCAGTCAGGATGGCGGATACAACGACTACGACCGGCCTACCACCATCCGCCATTATTTAGAATATCTGAAAGACCAGAAGGTTTACCGCAATGTGGTGGAACAGGTGAAATATGATGCCAATGGAAAAATCATCGAACTCGAACTGATTAAAAAGTAAAAACATGAGAAATATCGCTGTTATAGCCCTCGTGATCACCAGCCTTTTTGCTGGTAGCACCATAAAAGCCCAGGACATCAGCCCCGAAAGAAAACAGGCTATTGATAGCCTTGCACTCGAAAAAGTGCGCGACCTCAGCAAATACATCAGCATCATAGGAAATAAATCAACCCCCTGGAGCGAAGCCAACCGCGTGATTGACCGCGCCGAAGAACTTTTTATGCCAGGCGCCGAAATGGGTGTTTCATCGCTCTTCCAAACCGATGTGCTCTATTACAAAGTGAGGCAATATTTCGAAAGACTGATGCGGCTCAACTACGACCGTGTTGAGATTGAATGGTATAAGATCGAATATGTGAGCGACTTAGAAAGGCAACCCAATGGCACTTATGTTGGGGTGATTACCATTTTCCAAAAGTTTAAAGGCTACGATGCTGAAGGACGATTGGTTTATGAAGACACCACGAAAAAAGACATCACTGTTTTCGTCAAACGAAAAGAAACACAAATCGGTGGACGCCTCATAGGCTTCTGGGATGTGCTCTTAGGCGATGTGCGTGTGAAGGAAACACGGAAATAGTACAACCTCATCCAGCAAAAAATGATTTGTAGCCCTGCCGGAACCAAACAAACGGCAGGGCTATTTAATACCATGACAATAAACATCGTGTGCTGTGAAAACAGCTTTCATCAGCCACCAAATAATAACCAGTGCCATAAAGCTGGCCAGCGAAACATCCGAATGATTAATTTTGTTGTCCAAATCTGCCTATGAAGCCCTTCAATCACCTCTTGTGCTGTCTGCTCGTTCTGCTCATTGCTTTTCCGTTGAGCGGGAAAGGACAGTCGTCAACCATTGGCGACTTCGACTTAGACGAAAGTTCGTTCTATGCCATGACGAAACAGATGAGTCAGTTTTTCAGCCGGTTCAATCAGGAGGAAGATCAGTTTGGCAAAAAAATTCATCCCTCAGCTCCCGAATATCACAATATCAGCTTGCGGAAAAACGTGCTTCCACTCCTTTTTGATGCCGACAATCCACGCACAGGAGGCAAATTGCGCGATATGTTTATCGAAGATTTGACCCGCGAAAATCAAGAAGCTTTCATGCGTTTTCAGGGCGGAAAATGGTACGCCGAAGCCGAAGCCAGCTTCGACTATCAGGGAAAGATCGTTTCGGTAGTGCTGTTTTTGATGATTGAAAAAGAGGGACTTGGTTCCAAATGGGTGCTCACCAATGTGTATTTTCCAACTTTTAACAAACTTTTTCCTGAAGGCGAAATGGCCGAACGCGAAAAACATTTCCTCCACCCGATGAGCCATGAGCTGGATTTTATGAACATCCACAAAGCCTTCAAACAGCCGGAAGTGATTGAATATTATGCATATAAAGATTATAAGCCCGATTTTCTTACCCTGTTTTTCTACGAAGTGAAATTGGGCAGGCTTCGTTTCAAACAAATCAATCATCTGAAGTTCCATATTTTTCAAATCCGCAACTGGTATTTCGAGGTTTCGTACTTCAACCGCAAAGGCATGAACTCCGGATGGCTGATCTCGAACCTGATGTATATCGAAGAAGCCGACAAAACCCCTATCCTGAAATTTTATCAACCCCGAGGGCTATGAAACATATTCCTTTGCTCTTCATCTTTCTTGTTCTGGTTTCCGGCATTGCAAAGCCGCAGGACGATTCCTATAAACTCACTCCCGAAGAAGTGGAGGCTTATAAAGCACAGGCCCGTTCGCTCATCTCCTATTTTGAGGGAACACTGAACTTTTTAGGCGACCCCTCATCCACCACCCAGGAAAAAGAAATCATCATCAGCGAAAGCTGGGCCAAAATTTTTGTGAACGACAAGGTGCAAGTGGAAGACGATTTGGACGAAAACCGCGATGTGCCCATCAACAAAGACGTACAAGCCTATCTGAAAGATGTGGACTTCTTCTTCCATCGGGCTGAGTTCAGCTTCGACATCCAGTCGGTTGAACCAATGGTGGACGATAAAGGAGCACTCTTTTTTAAAGCCACTTTCGTGCGACACCTCAATGCAGTTGATCTGAAATACGATACCATCCGGTCAACCCGACTGCGTTACCTCGAAATCAACCTCGACCCCTTCAAAAAAGACCTCAAAATCGCCAGTTATTACACCACAAAACTCAACGAAGAACAAGAGTTGCGACAATGGTGGACAAATATGTCCACCGATTGGAAACAAATTCTCGGACGTGATGCCGTTGTGTTCGACACGCTGCTGATGGCCAATATCGAAGGTATCGGGAAACAAAAAGCACTTGTGAGATACCAGCAGATGGTTCATCGCCAAGGAAATTATTTGGTAGTGGACAACGACACCCTGCCGGCCAACCAGGCTCATCGGCTCTTCAACCATAAGCCCGACACGGTGATTTATTTAGATGATTTCAGCATGCAATGGCTCACCGACAGCATCAGCGTGAACATAGCTGTGATGGATAACAAACTCAAACAAATCGTTGCCACCACCAACCTCGATGTGTCGAACAATATTCACGTGGTTGATCTCGAGCCGCTTAGTCAGCTTACGGAACTGACCGAGCTGAATATCTCCAACACTCCGGCAAACAGCCTCCATCCTTTACGTAACCTGAGCAAACTGAAGATTCTCGCACTCAATTCAACCCTAGTGAATGATCTCAGCCCTCTGCAATATGCCCACAACATCAAAGAACTTTATTTCAACAATACCGGTGTTGACGACATTCGCACTCTTGGGTTTTTAAAAAATCTCGAAAAGATTTTCATGTCAAAAACTGCCATACGGTCGTTAGAGCCTTTGGCCAATCTTCCGCAACTAACGGTTTTAAAAGCTGCAAACACTTTGGTTGACGATTTGGAACCTCTGGCCAAGCTGAAAGAGCTTCGCATTCTCGATCTGGCTCAGACACTGATCACTGATCTTCAGCCTTTGGAAAATCTGAGCAATCTCCAGCAACTCAATGTGGACAAGACACTCGTTTCCGATCTTCGCCCGCTGCAAAAGCTCGATGCATTGAACTTGCTTCAGCTCAACGAGACGAAAGTGACGGATCTTGCGCCAATCGAAAACCTGAAAAACCTCAGTAGGGTGTATGCTGATCAAAATCGTCTCAAAACCGGGCAGGCCGCCGAAATCATGCGAAACCACCCCACCATGCTAATCGTGTTCGATTCGGAAGAGCTTATTCATTGGTGGAACGGGCTGCCCATTTACTGGCGGGCCTTGCTCACCGGTCAGGCGGGTGTTGGCGCACAACCTACTACTGAGGAATTACATAAGATTCTGAATATTCACGAACTCGATTTAAGCAGCAATGCTTATCTGCAAAAATTAGATCCTCTGAGCCGGTTGATCAACTTAAAGAATCTTTCCATCGCCAAGACAGAGGTTACCGAACTGGGCGCCATCAAAGACCTGCAGAACCTCGTCAGGCTCGACATCTCCCAAACCCGTATTGCCAGTCTTGAAGAACTGAGCGGTCTCTTTCAGCTTAACTGGCTCAACATCGAAAACACCCGTGTTGAAAACCTCGAACCTTTGCATAAACTCAAAAACCTGCAGTTGCTGCTGGCCGATAACAGTCGGGTGGGCAGCGAAGGTGCCGTAAAACTCAAAATGGCGTTGCCCGAAGCCCTTATCATTTATCAAACCGAGAAGCTCACTTTCTGGTGGAACAACTTAGGCTCGCTGTGGCAAGGCATTCTGGCAAACGGGATTGACATCAGCGGGAAGCCCGACGCCATGCAACTGCAAACCATTGCCGACCGACGCGAACTCAGCATCGAAAACAAAGCTGAGATATCCAATCTCGAACCTTTGATGCCCCTGTTAATGCTCGAAAAATTAGTCGTCAGCGGATGCGCGGTGAACAACCTTCAGCCAATAGAAAGTTTAGGACATCTGCAATGGCTCGAACTTTCGGGGAATCCGGTCAACAATTTGAGCCCATTGGCAAAGCTGGAAAAACTCACAACACTCAGTCTCGAAAGTACACCTGTTTCCGACCTTACGCCGATTGCCGGACTTACGGAACTAAGCCGGCTGAATATTGCCGGAACACAGGTCAAGAGCCTGAAAAGTCTGGCCAACCTCAAACAACTTTCCGAACTGTCGCTTTACAACACCCGCATCAAAAGCCTGAGCCCTGCCGATAAGCTTGAATCGTTGAAATATTTGAAGTGTTACAACACAAAAATCAGTAAAAAAGCCATTGATAAGCTTAAGCTTGCCCGACCTGATTTATATATCTTATTCTATTGAAAATCTGCGTTTTGTGCAACAACTACAGGCGAAGAGAGGGGCTTATTTCCGCCAAAAATCTTTTGAAGTCATCATAATCAGGGTAAAGATTTCGAGTCTGCCGAGGAGCATCAACAGGGTGAGTACCCATTTGGCCATGTCGGGCATCCAGGCATAGGTTTGCACCGCGCCGCCAAAAAGAACCCCCGGGCCAATATTCCCGATGCTGGCCAACGAGGCGGCCACCGAAGTGTTGAAATCAAGCCCGATGACGGTGAGCGTGAGGATTCCCGCCACAAACAACAGGATATACAACAGAAAAAACACCATCACTTTCTGGATAACAGCCTGTGGCACATTCTTTTTGTTGTAGCGTACCGGAAGCACGGCATGGGGATGTATGGAGCGGGGCAATTCGCGCAGTGAATTTTTGAGTAAAAGCAATTGCCGGATAACGGTGATGCCGCCGCTGGTTGAGCCTGCCATGCCGCCCACGAACATTAGCAAAAATAGAAAAATGGAAAGTGAAACAGGCCAGGCGAGATAGTTTTCGGTGAGGAAGCCTGTTGTGGAAAGGATAGAGGCGGTGGTGAAAAGAGCGCTGCGAAAAGCTTCTTCAATGCCCGTATTGCGCATCAACACAAGCCCGATGCCGATGATGAATGTCGGCACAATCAGCAGCAGCAAATAGGCACGGTATTCTTCATCGCGAAAAACCTGTCGGAACCACCCGTTCAAGCTAAAATAATGAAGCGTAAAATTGGTTCCGGCCAGAATCATAAAAAGTGTGATAACATATTGGCTGTATGGCCCAAAAGCAGCAATACTGTTGTTTTTTGTCGAGAAGCCTCCGGTGGCCATGGTCGAAAAGGCATGGTTCAGCGCATCGAACCAATTCATCTCGCCGGCCCAGAGCAATAGAAATGCCAGAAGCGTCAACAAAAGATAGATCCCCCAAAGTCGTTTGGCGGTTGAGGTAATCCGCGGATGCAGCTTGTCGTGTGTGACGCCGGTCATCTCTGCCTCAAAAAGCTGCATTCCTCCGATACCCAGCTTGGGCAGCAATGCCACACTGAACACAATGATTCCCATGCCGCCAAGCCAATGGGTGAGGCTGCGCCACAAGAGAATCTCAGGAGGAATCCGTTCCACATCGGCAATCACGCTGCTGCCGGTTGCCGTGAAACCCGACATGGTTTCGAAAAAAGCATCAGTAAACGATGGGATAAGTCCGCCAAGATAATAAGGAAGTGCGCCAAAAAACGAAATGATCACCCAACTAAACGAAACGATGATAACGCCTTCGCGACGGCCCAACTGTTTGCTGGCGTCGCCGTGAACCAACAACAGCGTCAGACCAGATAATAATGTGGTGGCAGCCGCAACAGGCAATTCGGGGCTCTCTGGTGGGTGCATCAACCAGCCAACCGCCACCGCCAACATCATGAAAAGGGCTTCATAAACCAACAGATAACCAATAATCTTAGCTATCAGCCTGACATTGATGTCTTTGAGCAGGGTTATCATGGCGTTGAAAGACGCTTAATAGAAGAGTTTCTCGGCCTTGTAAATGGTGTTAGGCATGACAAAAACCACCACTTTGTCGTTTTCTTCCACCTGAAAGTTGCCGGTAGCAATATAGGCCTTCTCGCCACGAACAATCCCGCCGATAATCATTCCCTCGGGAATGATAAGTTTATTAAGTGGTTTTTTGGTGATGGCCGAACCGGAGCGGGCAATCATTTCCATTGCATCGGCTTCTATTCCGCTGAGGCATTTCAAGTTAAGCACCTCGCTGCCCATCGTAAACCGAACCATATAACTAGCAGCAATCAGTTTTTTATTAATGATGGTGTCAATGCCGATATTCTGCGCAATGTCAATATAATCAATGTTTTCCACTAAAGCAATGGTGCGTTTTACGCCACTCATGCGGGCATGGAGGCAGGTGAGGATATTGGTTTCGGTATTGTTTGTTACAGAGATGAACGCATCCATATTGCGAATGTCTTCGTCTTCGAGCAGTTGGATGTTGCGTGCATCACCGTTAATTACGAGGGTGTTTTCGAGGTAGTCGGTAAGCGTTAGGCAACGGTCAATATCTTTTTCGAGCAGTTTGATATTCATTTCTTTCTCTAACCTTTTTGCCGTTATTCTGCCCACTCTTCCGCCGCCAACGATCATCACATTGTGAATTTCGTGTTCCACTTTTCCGCCTAATTCTAAGAGAAGATCAATGGCTTCGGGTTTGGTAATCACATAAGCCAGGTCGTTGGCCATAAAACGGTCTTCGCCACGCGGGATGAAGGTTTTGCGGTTGCGATGAATGGCTACTGCCCTGAAATTCAAGCCTCTATATTCGTTGGCAATCTCGTTCAGGGTTTTATCGACCACCGGAGCGCTGGCCTCAAGTTTGATCATAAAAAGCTGAAGCCTGCCTTCGGAGAAGTCGAACACTTCTGTGGCAGCCGACTGCTTGAGCAGGGAGATGATTTCCTGTGCGGCCACATCCTCGGGCGAGATGAGGGCGTCAATGCCTAACTCCTGATAAATCTGACGATTTTCGATGCTCAGGTTTTCCATGGTATTGACTCTGGCAACAACTTTTTTGGCTCCGAGCTTCTTACCTAAGATGCAAGTCATCAGGTTGATGTGTTCATCGTGTACTACCGAAATCAATAAATCGGCTTTTCTTACACTGGCCCGTTGAAGCACACTGATGGAGGTAGAGCTGCCGTTGATGGTCATCAAGTCGGCATGCGACTCAACCATTTTCAGCAGGTCTTCGTGTGGGTCAACAATGGTGATATTGTGGTTGCTGTTTACGAGCGACTCGGCAAGATGCAGCCCCACTTCACCGTCGCCGGCAATAATGATGTTCATAAAATCGGCTATTTTCCTTCGGGCAAATGTAGGATATTAAAGCGGTCCCAATCAAGGGCTACTTTAAATTTCTGCCTGAAATCCAGCAGTTCGGCGGCACTTAACCTGGCTTCGAGTACCGTTTCTTCTCCGCAAGGCGCGCTGGCAATGGCAACTCCCCGTGCATCGAGCACTACCGAATCGCCTGTATAGGAATTGCCCTGTTCATCATCGCCAACCCTATTGAGGCCGGCCACACACGAAATGTTTTCGATGGCGCGGGCTATCAGCAACTGTTTCCATGGCCACGAACGCTGTGCCGGCCAGTTGGCCACAAAAAGCAATAAGTCGTATTCATAAACGCCCTCAGCATAAGTGTTCCGACACCAGGTCGGAAACCGTAAATCGTAGCAAATGAGCGGTCGCACCTTCCATCCTCTGAGTTCAACAGTTTGGAGAGTATTACCCGGAGTGATATATTCGTGCTCGCCACCCATGCGAAACACGTGTCGTTTGTTGTATGTTTCGTAGCTTCCGTCAGGGCGCATCCAGACAAGGGTATTGCTGTATGTTTTGCCTTGTCTCAAGAGCAGGCTTCCGCAAACAACAGTCTGATAAGTTTGTGCTATATGTTGCATCCAGGCCATGCCGGGACCTTCACGTTCTTCGGCAAAATGTTCCGGGTCGGCCGAAAAACCTGTTCCAAAAGTCTCGGGGAGCAGCACTAAATCGTTTTGAACGCGCTGCTGTTTCATCAGTTCTTCAAGATGGCGATAGTTTTGCTGTGGCGATCCCGACTGGAGGACGCATTGCAATAGGGCAATCTTTAAATCCTGCATAGAACTTCGGCAGCTTTGGTTAGGGTTTCTTCCTGCTTGGCAAAACACACGCGCAGCAGTTGCTGATTGGTCTGCTTGCTGTAAAACGGCGAAACAGGAATGAGTGCAATCCCGTGTTCGCTCACCAACTTTTTGGCAAAGTCAAGCTCGGTTTCCTTCGAAATATTTTTATAGCTGAGAAGCTGAAAATAAGTGCCGTAAGATGGCAGGACTTCAAAACGCGAAGCTTTGATTTTCTCGTCAAAAAAATCACGTTTTGCCTGATAGAAATCCGAAATACCCAGATAATTTGCTTCATCGCCTAAAAAATCGGCAATGGCATATTGAATAGGGGTGTTGCTGGCAAAGACGGTGAACTGATGCAGTTTCCTGAATTCGACGGTGAGCCGTTCAGGAGCGAGCACAAAGCCTGTTTTCCATCCGGTGGCATGAAACGTCTTTCCGAAGGAGCCAATCACTAAGCTGTGTTTAACCAATTCGGGCCATGCACAAACGCTGTGGTGTGTCTTACCATCGTAAACCATGTGCTCATAAACTTCATCGCTCAGCACGATGATGTCGGTGTTGCGCGTCATGGCATCGAGGCTATTCAGGTCGTTGGTTTCGAGCAGGCTTCCGCTGGGGTTGTGCGGGCTGTTGATGATCATCATGCGGGTGTTGCTCGAAACCATTTTTTTGACTTCATCCCAGTTAATTTTGAACAGAGGAGCTTTCAGTTCAACGTATTTTACCGTTCCGCCATTCACTTTCACCGCGGGTGCATAACTGTCGTAGGCTGGCTCGAAAATAATCACTTCATCGCCGTCTTTCACAAAGGCACTGATAGCCGTATAGATGGCCTGGGTAGCGCCTGCCGTTACCGTGATTTCACTGTCAACATCGTAACACACGCCATAAGTTCGTTGGGTTTTGGCCGCAATGGCTTCGCGCAGAGGCCTCACACCTGGCATAGGTGCATATTGGTTGAACCCTTTTTTCATATAATGGTTTACACGGGAAATCAGCTTAGGCGAAATCGGAAAATCCGGGAACCCTTGTGAGAGATTGATGGCGTCATGGTCGGCAGCAAGCTTCGACATAACGGCAAAAATAGAAGTCCCGGCATTGGGAAGTTTTGAAATAATATGACCATTGAAATCAAGCATAACCGGAAGAGATTGATTGTATTGCTTCGTACAAAAATAGCACCTTTTCACGAGAAAAGAACAGAATCGGCGCAAAGAAACATTCTAAATTAACGCAAACAGCTTCGCAAATGCCTGTCACAACGGGCTTTGAACAACAGGATGTTGATATTTTCTCCTGCCACAGGGAATGAATCCTTGTTTTCTGCCGTACTTTTAAGGTTTTTATCCGAAAATAATCGCTGTATGACTGAAAAAAGCCAAAAATCCAGAAAAATATTCGTTCTCGACACCTCGGTCATCATTTATAACCACAACGCAATCAACACGTTCGAGGATAATGATGTAGCCATCCCCATCACGGTTTTCGAGGAGCTCGATAATTTTAAGAAAGGCAACGACACCAAAAATTTCGAAGCTCGTGAATTCATCCGTTTTATGGATAAGGTTTCGGGCAAAACGACGATGAAAAACTGGCGTCGGCTCGATGGCCCGGACAAGGGACGTTTCAAAGTGCTGATGGACGAAAAAAGCGAGCTGGATGCCACCCGGATTTTTGGCGACAACAAACCCGACCACCGTATTCTAAATGCTGCGCTGAAACTTTCGGAAGATAATCCGGGTACCAAGGTGATCTTGGTTTCAAAAGATGTCAACCTACGGCTGAAAGCAAAATCGTTGAGTCTCTTAGCCGAAGATTATGAAACCGGAAAAATCAAAGATGTCGAATCGCTCTACTCCGGAAAATCGAGCCTCGAAAATGTGCCTTTCGAAGCGATTGACCAGCTTTATAAACAGGGATTTTGTCAGCCTGCCGATATTGGTGTTGCCAATCCTCTTCCGAATCATTATTTTGTATTGAAGAGCTTCAAAAACACCACATTGGCAGTTTTTAACCCTATTACCAACCGCATCGAACGAATTGAAAAACAGGCTGTTTCGCGCATCATGCCACGCAATGCCGAACAGGTTTTTGCCCTTCATGCCCTGCTGAATCCCGAGGTGAAGTTAGTTTCGCTGCAAGGGATAGCCGGAACCGGGAAAACTCTTCTGGCCTTGGCCGCCGCATTGGAACAGCGCAGAAGCTTCAAACAGGTGTATCTGGCCCGACCCATTGTCCCGCTGAGCAACAAAGACATCGGCTATTTGCCCGGCGACATCAAATCGAAGCTCAATCCTTATATGGAACCGCTCTGGGACAATCTGAAGTTTATCCAAAACCAATATGGCGAAGAAGATAAAGAATATAAACGCATTACGGAGGCCGTTGAAAAAGAGAAATTGGTCATCACTCCTTTGGCTTACATCCGCGGTCGAAGCATCTCAAATGTGTTTTTTATCGTGGATGAAGCCCAAAATCTAACCCCGCACGAGGTGAAAACCATCATTACCCGCGCCGGCGAAAACACTAAAATTGTCTTCACCGGCGATATCTTTCAGATTGACACCCCTTATCTGGATGCCCACTCCAACGGCCTTTCTTATCTCATAGATAAAATTAAACATCACGGCATTTATGCCCACGTCAGGCTCGAAAAGGGCGAACGTTCCGAACTGGCTAATTTGGCAAACGAACTGCTTTAGGGAATTGCTTTTGATACAAAACTTCACTCCTTTTCTAGGATCTGATGGATAGGTTTATTGGTTGATTTATAAAGTCCTTGAAAAGTTGCTCATCAGCAGCACCTTTTTCCGCTTCACTTGATGTGAAAAAAATAGATCCACTTTCTAAAATTCAACAAAAGAGTGTGGTAAGTGGTATAGAGATTGGGGAATAAAAATGTGTTTTTCAAAGATATTGAGGTAAAACTGTTTTTCTGCAAGTCTTCAAAAAAGAGCCATTGGAAC
>JBDHYV010000029.1:0-15188 GCA_039811545.1 Bacteroidales bacterium
TTGAAAAGAAACGGTGGTTTTTTGCCGCTTTTGGCCTGAGCGGAGGTCTGGCTTTGTTATTCTATATTGCACCAACGGTCTTTTTCAACTTCTTCAGTAGCTTCGAGCTGGAACAGTTTAACCGAATTCGACAGTCTAATCCTGCCGACAGTGCCCAGGTCAGTCAGTTTGTTGATGCGTTGGAATCGGTTCGAATCACCATTTTCAGAAAAGATGCACTTCGCAGTTTCTTCTTCATCACGTTGTCAGCCGGACTTCTGTATGCCTATGGCATGAAAAAAATTAAAAATTACTGGCTCACGGCCGGGCTCACCCTGTTGATTGTGGCCGATATGGTTTCGGTAGATAACCGTTATCTCAACTCATCAAATTTTGTAGCTCGGCGCAAGGTGGATATGCCTTTCACGGCCAGCAAAGCCAATAATGAGATTTTGAAAGACCAAGAGCCGGGCTATCGCGTTCTCGACCTCACGGCCAGTACTTTCAACGATGCCGGCACCTCTTATTTTCACCATTCCATTGGCGGATACCACGGAGCCAAACTCCAACGCTATCAGGATTTGATTGAGCACCACATCCAACCCGAGATGTCGTCTCTTACCCAGGTGATGAAAACCGATATGAACCTTTCGGCCATTCAGGAACAGCTCGCTCATAATCAGGTATTGAATATGCTCAACACCCGTTACATTATTTTCAACCCGCAAGCGATGCCCATCCGCAATCTGTCAGCTTTTGGCAGCGTCTGGCCTGTGGATAGCATCGTCTGGGCGGCCTCGCCCAATGAGGAGATTGATATGCTCGATCAGGTTGACCTCCGACACTCGGCGGTTGTGAATCAGGAGTTCCGTCCACTTTTGAGTGGCATTGAGTCAAACCATACCGGCCAAAATCAGATTGAACAAACCGGATACCAACCTAATAAGCTGAACTACAAGGCTATGATGGAAAGCGATGGGCTTGTTGTTTTCAGTGAAATATGGTACACCAAGGGATGGAAGGCCTTTGTTAATGGTGAGGAAAAACCTTTGATTCGGGCTAATTATGCACTAAGAGCTTTGGTATTGCCCAAAGGTGAAAGCACAATTGAGATGCGTTTCGAACCACGCGTTTGGGCCATTGGCGAGAAGGTTTCCTTTGCTTCATCACTGCTGCTTTTATTGCTTCTTGTTGGAGCGGTTGTGAACGAAATCAAGCCGTTGAGATGCCCGAAAAAGGCGTAAAACGCGTATTGATCCTCACCTATTATTGGCCGCCATCGGGCGGCGCAGGGGTGCAGCGCTGGCTGAAGTTTGTAAAATACCTTCCTTCGGCGGGCTGGCAACCGCTTGTTTATACCCCACTCAACCCCGAGATTCCCTATCGCGATGAGAGTCTTTTGGCCGACATTCCTGAGGAAGCCGAGATACTGAAAAACCGAATTTTTGAGCCTTATCAACTCTATAACATCTTCACAGGCAAGGCAAAAGATAGCAAATTTCAACACGGGATGCTCAGGGAACATGAGCAGGGAAAAACTTCACTGAAAGAAAGAGCTGCCCTATGGATCAGAGGAAACCTTTTCATTCCCGATGCACGTGCATTCTGGATTAGGCCATCAGTACGATTTTTGATTGAATACCTCAGGAAACACCCAGTTGATCTGATGATTTCGTCAGGCCCTCCACATTCGTTGCATCTTATTGCCCGTGATATCAGAAGAAAGACCGGACTTCCGTGGGTGGCCGATTTCCGCGACCCCTGGACAGGAATCTATTATTTCGATCAGCTTTTACCCGGCAAGATAGCTCGCAAAAAACATTATCGGCTCGAACAGTCGTGCCTCGATGAGGCCGACCAACTCATCACCGTGGGGCGCACCATGAAAAACGATTTTGCTAAACGAACCAGCACGCCCATTACAGTGATTAGCAACGGTTTTGATGAATCTGATTTTGGAAATGCAAGGGAAGCCGTGTCCAAAATATTCCGGATTTTCTATTCAGGGATGTTTCTGCCCGACCAAAATCCGCCCGAACTCTGGGAAGCCTTAGGCGAGCTGGTACGAGAGTATCCGGATTTTGCCGCATCATTAGAACTTGAGTTTACCGGACGAACCGATATGAGCATTCGGCAATCAATTGATAAAAATGGCCTTACACCATTTCTTAAGCTCAACGATTACATTCCTCATGCCCAGCTTCCAGCCCGACAGCAACAAGCTGCGTTGCTGCTACTGAGCATCAACCGCATAGAAAATGCGTGTTACATCCTCACCGGAAAAGTTTTTGAATACTTAGCTGCCCACCGACCCATTTTGGCCATCTGTCCACAAAACAGCGATGTAGGCGAGATTATCCAAGAGACAAAATCCGGCTATACGGTTGAATTCGGCCAGAAAGAAAGGATGAAAACCTTGATACTGCAATTATTTCAGGAGCATCAAAACGGAAATTTGACACTAAGCCAGCAACAAACGGAATCATATACACGCAAAAATCTGACTATCAAGTTAGTGTCGTTGCTAAACCAATGTTTGTCAGAAAAGAAAAGGTAAAAAGCATCTTAGCTTTGTTGCTTTGAAGGCGGGAAGAAAACAGAAGCCAAAACAGCCACAACCAGCACAAGCAAGATAAGAAGTAAAGAAAGCACCGTTGGGAATTTATAAAATCCTGATATACTCATCTTTATACCCACAAAAACCAGGATAGCCGCTAAGGCATATTTAATATAGTAGAAATATTTTGTTACCCCTGCAAGTGCAAAATAGAGTGCCCTAAGCCCCAGAATGGCAAATACATTACTCGAAAAAATGATAAATGGATCGTGCGAGATGGCCAAAACAGCCGGAATTGAATCAACCGCAAAGATCAGGTCGGTTACTTCCACGATAATCAAGACTACAAACAGAGGGGTGGCAAAAGTTTTGTGATTAATTCTGACAAAAAACCGATCGCCGTGCATTTCGTGAGTTACCGGAAAAAACTTCTTGAATGCTTTCACTAACGGATTGTTTTCGGGGTGCATCTCTTGATCCTTGTGCAACAGCATCTTAGCTCCGGTATATATAAGGAAAGCACCAAAAACATAGATGATCCAATGGAAGCGGTTAATGAGTGCAACTCCGGCGAAGATGAAGACGGCTCGCATGGCCAACGCCCCGATAATGCCCCAAAAAAGCACCTTATGCTGATATTTGGGTGCAACCCCAAACATAGAAAAGAGCATGATAAACACGAATAGGTTGTCAACGCTTAGCGCCTTCTCTATCAGATAGCCGGTCAGAAATTCTAAGCCTTTGTCCTTCCCAAAGTAATGATATACTACATAATTGAATGCCAGCGCAATAGATATCCAAACGGCACTCCATATAAGTGCTTCTTTTAAGCTTTCTTCATGCGACTTCCGGTGAAAAACAATCAAATCTAATGCAAGTAGTGCAAGAATGAATAGGATAAAACCAATCCAGACTGTTGCGGTAATTTCCACCATAGCGATCATTTAAATAAGATATTTTATTACGATAAATCCGCCGACAAGCAACACAGTAAATAGAATAGCCAAAAGGTTAAAGTACTTATCAATGAATGCCTTAATGCCCGGTCCAAACTGCCAGATAAGGTAAGCAACTAAGAAGAATCGGGCGGCACGGCTCACGATAGAAGCCAGCATGAACATCCCAAAATTGATGTGGAACACCCCGCTTGAGATGGTGAAAACTTTATAAGGAATAGGTGTAAATCCGGCAGTGAACACCACCCAAAAATCCCACTCGATAAACATCTGTTTGATCTGGTTGAAAAGCTCGACAGTGAAACCGGGGATATAGTCGAAAAACAGCATGGCAAAGCCTGTAAACTCGCCCGAAGGGGTTTCCCACACAAACAGCCCAAGAAAATAGCCAATCACCGCGCCAATAAGTGATCCGGCAGTGGTGATTCCGGCAAACCAAAATGCCCTTGAGGTCATCCCAAGCACCATCGCAATTAGCAACACATCAGGCGGAACCGGAAAGAAAATGGATTCTGAAACTGCTAGAAAGAACAAAGCCCAGCTGCTGTTGGGCGATTCAGCCCAACCTAACACCCAGTCGTATAGTTTTCGGATTGCTTTCACGAAGTTGTTGTAAAATTTGCGCAAAAGTAACAGATTAATTGCTGCCAGAAGGAAGTTAATCGTTATTCATCCAGTTTTTTTTGAAAACCGCAGACCCCGACACCTCAAACTACTTTACAGCAACAATGCTTGCTCTTTAGAAAATTCAAAAAAGTTGAATGCAGGTTTTAAAGGATTCACCTGAAAAGCAGTTATATAAACATCAGTATTTCAGCGACTTTTCTACTAAAACGACATCTCAAGAATATGATCCACAAACTTTTTGGTATCGTATTTCTCGTTGAACACTTTCCAAAGCTCGTTCATTAATGGGAATCGGTCGGGCTGAATGTCGGCAGTTTTCATCATCTCATAAAAAACGTTCACGGCAATTCGGCCTTCAAGCACCACCTTATCAGAAATTCCCTGAGTGAAGAATCCTTTTCCGATCAACAAGCCTAGGGTGCGGTTGCGGCTCAAGTCGTTGAGTGCAGTGAGCGAAAAATCGCCAAATCCGCAGTAGTTGAAAATGGTTTGTTCGTTTCCACCAAACAACTTCATTAGCGCACGCATCTCATTGATTGCCCGCGAGATGACCATCGAACGCAGGTTGGGTGAATCGAAATTGGCATCCACAATTCCGATGACAATGGCATAAATATTTTTGAGGATAGAGGCAAACTCCACTCCTGTCAAGTCGTTACTAAAATCAAGATAAAGGGTTGTTCCGTTGAAAATCTCCCGAAAGAAGTTGAAATACTGTTCGGATTCCGAAGCGATGGTGAAAGCCGTTGGCTGGTTGTTGATGATTTCACGCGCGAAGGAAGGCCCTTTCATCACGGCTACGGGGTTTGGCAGAAAGTCGCGGATGGCATCCGGAATAAGCCGTTGTTCGGGGCCAAAGCCTTTGGCTAAGTTGATGAGTAAGGTTTCCGGCCTCAGGAACCCGGCAATGTCGTGAAGATAGGCTATAATTGCCGTCGAAGGGATTCCCAGAAAAAGGGCATCAGCCGTGTGTAACACATTTTTATCGGCGGTGGCTTTGAGTGCAGGATGAAGCGCGATTTTCGGAAAATAGCTGCTATTGACATGCTGTTGGTTGATGGAAATAATCACCTCCTCCTCTATTGAGAGGAGCCAAACCGTGAGCGACTCATTGGCGGAAAGAATATTGCCCAAGGCCGTGGAAATGGCTCCACTTCCGGCAAAGACAATGGTTTTCAGTGGTTTATCATTGACCATAAACGGGTCTTTTACAAAAAAATTAAAGGCGAAATTACACTATTTTAGAAAACACGACTCCACTCTGAACCAAACTCGTACGATAAAGCCTTCGTAAACCTTGAAATTCGTACCGGGAAAATCCTTACTTTTGCAGGCCTTTAAGCAGTTGACACTTCATGTACGCACTATTCAAGAAAGAGATTGGCAGTTTTCTGAGTTCCCTCATCGGATATTTAGTGATGGGCGTTTTTTTGCTCATTACTGGTCTGTTTTTGTGGGTTTTACCCACCGATTTCAATATCCTCGACTATGGTTTTGCCAGCCTCGACGGACTTTTCATCATTGCACCCTATGTTTTTTTATTTTTGGTTCCGGCCATCACCATGCGTTCTTTTGCCGAGGAACAGCGTCTTGGCACGATGGAGTGGCTTTTGACCAAACCTCTTACCGATTTGCAATTGGTACTCGGAAAATACATGGCATCATTTATATTGGTCGTGCTGAGCCTGCTTCCCACATTGGTCTATTATTTTTCGGTTTACCGTCTTGGACTGCCTGTGGGCAACCTTGACAGCGGTGGAGCGGCAGGCTCGTTTATCGGACTGCTTTTTTTGTCGGCCACTTTTGTAGCTATTGGGATTTTCAGCAGCAGCATCACCGACAATCAATTGGTTGCCTTTATCCTTGCCGTGGTGCTAAGCGGATTTATGTTCATCGGTTTCGACCTGATTTATTCCTTATCTCTCTTTGGCCCGCTCGATTTGATGATTCAACAGTTGGGTATCGAAGCCCACTATCGCTCAATCAGCCGCGGTGTGGTTGATACACGCGATTTGCTCTATTTCGTGAGTCTGATCGTGTTTTTCTTAGGGTTGACAAAACTGACGGTTTCGAGCAGAAAATGGTAAAATGATGGAAGCAAAAAAAGACAAAACCCGTTTCGACAACCGCAGCCAGGATCTGAGCCGTTTTGCCATGCTCATTGTTTCGCTTGTGGCCATCAATATTATCGGTGGTTTTATTTTCACACGTTTCGACCTCACGGCCGAGAAGCGTTTCACCCTTTCGACACCAACGCGCGAGTTGCTCAAGAAGGTTGACGACCACGTTTTTTTCAAGGTCTATTTAGAAGGAGAGTTTCCGGCCGGATTCAAGAAGCTTCGTCGCGAGACAAAAGAGATGCTCGATGAGTTCAGAGCTTATAACAAGTTGATTGCCTATGAGTTTATCAATCCATTGGAAGGCGTTGGGCCGGCACAGCGTACCGAAGTCATCCGTGGATTGGCCGAGCGAGGACTCAACGCCACCGAGCTTCAGATGCGATCGGCAGGCGGAAACGAACAAAAACTTATCTTCCCCGGTGCCATGGTGATGTATCACGACAAAGAGATTGCCATTGACCTGCTCGAAAACCAACTCAATGCTTCGCCTGAGACCGTTCTGAACAACTCGGTTCAAAATCTTGAATTTAAACTGGCTGATGCCATACGGCGGCTTTCAATACTGCAAAAACCACAATTAGCCTTCATCACCGGACACGGAGAGATGACTCAACAGGAAACTTTTGATCTGGCTAAAACCCTCAAACAGGATTACGAAGTGGGTTATGTGGAAATTGACGGACAAATCAGTATCCTCACACGCCGCTCGGAGCCCGATGCCAATGGAAACGTGCGTATTCTGCCCAATTACGCCGCCATTATCATTGCCGGCCCAAAGCAGCCCTTTAGCGAAAAAGACAAGTTTATCATTGACCAATACATCATGTATGGCGGCAAGGTGCTTTGGCTCATCGATCCGGTTTTGGCCTCGATGGACAGCCTCCAGATGAATGAATCTACCCTTGGGGTTGACCTTCCGCTTAACCTTGACGACCAGCTTTTTAAATATGGCATCAGGCTCAACAAGGCATTGGTGATGGACATTAACAGTGCTTCCATACCTTTGCGCACTGGTCAGATTTCGGGTCAAGCCCAGATCGAGTTTTATCGCTGGCCATATTTTCCTTTGCTCCAGCCGGCATCTTCACATCCGGTGGTGCGCAACATGAACAGTCTGAAAGCTGATTTTGTGAGCACAGCAGTACCCGTTGAAACGGTGAACGTCAAAAAAACCCCTTTACTTAAAACTTCCGAATATTCCAAAGTGGCCGGAACGCCGGTTCTAATCAGCTTGGCAATGCTTCGCGAAAACCCTGATCCACGGCAATATACGGCCGGCAGCCAGAATGTAGCCTGGCTGCTTGAAGGCGAGTTTGAATCGCTTTTTGCCAAGCGTATCGCTCCCGAGATTGCCGATAGTAAAGAGATCGGGTTTCAGGAACACAGTAAAAATACTGCCATGATTGTAGTAGCCGACGGCGACATTGCCCGCAACCAGTTTCACGTTCCACAAGGCTATCCATTGCCGCTCGGATTCGACCAATACACCCGCCGAACCTACGGCAACAAAGATTTTATGCTCAATGCCATCAGCTATCTGGCCGACGAAACCCAATTGGTAAGTATCCGTTCGCGCGAGCTCAAAAACCGAACACTCGATCCGGCAAAATTGAAAAACAACACACTTTTCTGGCAAATTCTCAACATAGGATTGCCAATAGTGTTCATTGCAATCATCGGTGGTTTACTGATTGTGGTTCGCCGGAGAAAATATGCACGCAAATCATAAAAAGAGTTCAAACGCATGAAAAATAACCGTTTAGCCCTTCTCATCACCCTTGGCCTGCTGCTGATTGCGGGCTCGCTTTATTTCGTTAAACAGAGAGGGTTAAGCCTTCCGGCTGACGCCAATTTTGTTATCGCTGACACCAGCAGCGTGACAAAAATCTTCATTGCCGACCTCGATACCAACCATGTGCTGCTCGAGCGAAAGGCCAACGGCTGGGAGCTGAACGAAAAATACAAAGCCCAACAACGCAAGGTTGACGAACTTTTGGCCACTATGCAACGGGTGAGCGTTCGGGCACCAGTGTCGAAAGCTTCGCATGACAATGTGATTACACGAATGGCCGGCATATCTGTAAAAGTGGAGATGTATCAGATGCTGCCGCGAATCAATCTGTTTGGGAAAATCAAACTTTTTCCGCGCGAAACCCGATCGCTCGTCTTTTATGTGGGCGATGCTCCAAAAGATAATATGGGCACTTTCATGCTGAAAGAAGGAGCCGAAACAGCCTATATCATGCAACTGACGGGGTTTATCGGCTATCTCTCGACACGTTTTTCGCCAAGAACAGCCGAATGGCGCGATCATACCGTCTTTAAAACCAAACTGAACGACATCCAAACCGTGAAAGTTGAGTTCAATCAGCAGCCCAACGAGAGCTTCAAGGTAAATCGCATCGGGAAACATGCTTATGAGTTTAAAATGCTGAAAGACAATAGCTCAACAGCCTATGACACCCTTCAGATTCTGAATTTTTTGACCTCTTTCTCCGACATTCGTTTTGAGGCCTTGCTCTACAACATGCCTCAAAAAGAGATTGACTCCATCGTCAACACGCCTTTTCTTCATCGCATTACCCTTCGTGATGTGGAAGGAAATGATTTTACGGTAACCACTTTCCGAAAAACCCGTCAGGACCAATATACGGTGGACGATGTTCATCTGCAGCCCGAAGACCTCGATCGTATGTTTGCTTTAGTCAACAACGGCCGTGATTTCGTGTTGGTTCAATATTTCGTTTTCGATAAAATTCTTCGCAAAGCCAGCTATTTCAAATTTCAATAAGCTGTTTATCAAGGAATAACAACAAGATTTTTTGTGATAAAACGGTTAACACCCGGATTCATCACCTTGATTTTCAACGTGCCCACGCTGTCGGCTTTCAGCTCAAGCTCCTGACCATCGAGCATGGGCAAAAATTCGGGACAAACGAGATTGGGACCGACCTTTTTCAGACCAATAGTTTGAATTTCAATCAGATTATTTTTCTTTTCAGTATGAAACCGCGAGAAGCGATAGCAGCCGTTTTCACCAATTGTTCCAAAAAATACAAGTTTAAATGCGGTGAGTACTTTCACCGTATCCTGGCATTGGATGCTGTCAACCGTGATCAGATATTCCTGTTCAGTGATTTTCTCGTGTCGGTTGCATGAAAACGAAATCAAAAAAAGACATACCAGAGTAAACAAAATGATTTTTGAGGTTTTCATTTTCAAAAGCAGATTAATGATTATAACGCGGTTTCGCAAACTGCAAAAATACGTTGAACATCAGGGAGAAAGCAACTTTTTATTCGTCGAAAAAAAAAAACGATTAAGTTTTGAACGGTTATTGTAGCGAATAATTTTTTGGGGTTGTCCGACAAATATTCTGTTGCCTTCTGATCGAGCAGAAAAAAAGCCCATTCTCAATAGCCATAGGCGCGGCCTTCGGTCTTTGTTGGGCGCAGACGCATCACACACACATTTCGTACGGCCGGTTCGCTGAAACGATAATCTTCGGCCTTAAAATGTTTCATAATGCAATCCAAGGCGACTTCCTTTTCGGTCATGTCTTCCAAAAACTCAATTGTGCCAAACATCAGCACCGACCGATATTTCATGGAATAGCTGCAAGCCACGCCTTTATTTTGCCAGCGCAACAAATGGTCAGTGCTGAACGACACACAAACAATGGGATTTTGTTTTAACACAGCGATTTTCTTTCCTTCAGGCGCCGAATGTAAAAAAATCAAGCCATTGCAATAGCCAAAATTCATCGGCACAGCATAGGGTAAGCCATCGGAGTCCACCATCGAAAGGGTGCACGACTCGCTCTTACGGATAATTTCTTCAATCTCATTCCAATCGTTAACATTGCGAACTTTCATACTTTCAGGCTTTTCACAAAGATAGTCGGTTTTTAGTAAAGTGCGTCAAAATTAAGGCCAAACAACAATTCCGGTAATACGGTATCGTTTTCACTACTGACGGACAGCCGTAAGCCTATTTCCACCGGAGCAGGGAAGTTGAAAAAGTTCCATTCGGTATGAATTTCAGCTCCCAATGCTGAGTAATTCAGCTCATTATTGTTTTCATAACCAGTCAGCAAGTCGAAAAACAATCTTCCGGTCAGACGTTTAAAATAGCTTAATGTCGCAATACTCCAGTCAGGTGAGGCAATCGGGAAGGCATAATCAGCCTTTACAACAAATTGGTCTTCAAGATAATGCCCGTTATAGGCGCGTGGTGCTGCAATCAGGTTACCGAAGCCGGTTAGGCCGGTTTTGTTTTGCTGGGCACCAAGATAAAGCCTCAAACCATGATGATTCATCAAGCCCGGCAGGTAAAACAGTCCGGCAACAACAAGCTGTGATGCAGGCTCTTGGCTTGCAACAGACTGGCGAAAAACCAGTTGAAGCATCTGTCCGGTTTTCGGGAAAATATCGCGATGTGCCATCCGGCGTTGATTATAGGCAAGGAATCCAAAAGATATTCGGTTTTGCATTTTTTCGCGAAACTCCAAACCAATGTCGGGCTCCATTTTTCTGTAGGTCTGACTAAATCCCACCGAAGGACGGAAAGCACGCAGCCATTGGCTCCGGCTCATTTGCAAAGGAATAGTGGCCGAGAAAGCCCAATCGCTTTCCTTCCATTTCAGGTTGCGAAGGCTGCTATCCACCATTGCCCGGCCTCGTCTCAGACCATGTCCGGCACTCAGCCGCAATTCGGGGTACAAACCCAGATAACTCATTTCGGTTTTAAAACGACCTGCCTGTTCCATAGGATCCCAACGATAGCCCAACGAGGTAAGCATTGTGCTGAGAGCGTTTTGCGAGAAAAGGCTTATTCCCGGCGCAAAGCTCTGATTATCTGCATCAATATAAACAGGCGACCAACTATGAAGATGAAAAAGATGTGCAAGGCGCCGGTAAGGCTTGATGATGGAGCTATCGGGAATAATCTTGACTTTGTCGAAATTAAATGAGCTTTCCGGCAAAAGGCTGTCGGCCAGGGCAAAAACCGGTTTTGAAGTAAACTGAATCTCCGGCAGATCACTGTTTGGCTTTATATTCAACGATTTCAAGCAAAAACCGCCGACAGCATAATCCGAAAAAATAAGCTGTTTCCCATTTGAAGAAAGAACAGGATCAGCGGCTCCGAAACGTGACTGATAAAGCTGTAAAAGTTGCTGCGCACCATAAGGCAACAGATACAGATCGCTGGTTCCCGTCCAGTCACCATATAGCAGAAGCCCGTCATCAGTAGCCTCCGAAAGGTGGAAATTGGTGAAAATATCGGATGTAACAGTTTCTGTTTCATTTGTTTGCAAATTATACTTCAGGATTGCTTTTCCCTGTTCGCTAATTCGGGCAAAAAAAACATTTTGGCCATCCGGCTGCCAGCATGGGGTGAGCAAGGCCTCGCCGTCACTTTGAAAACACAGTCGTTTGGTGTTGCCATTCAGATCAAGAAGAATCAGGGCCATTTCGCCTGAAAGCTGCTGTTCAACGGCAGCAATATACCGGTTATCCGGAGATAATGCCGGCGAGAAAAGTCGGCGGTTTGTCGCGATTCGCTTCAATTTCTCAGTTTTCAGGTTCATCACTTTCAGAACACTGAAATTGCGGTTCGACCAACGCAAATCAGGTTCATATTCTGCCCAAACCGCCATCGTGTCGCGGGCCGAAATCCAGTCGTGAAGCAAAATGCCCGGATGCAGCAAAATCTGTTCGCGGTCTCCGGCAATCCGTACCAAAGCAGGTATATCATCATAAGTGCGGCGAATGGCAAGGATGCTTCCATCGTCCAGCACCCGTGGCGAACGGTAATTGGCCACATCGCGCTTGGTGGGAACAAGTGTTAGTGTTTTCTGAAGGTTAACTGGTTTTGCCTTTTCATCTTCAGCAAGAACCTCCTGCATCGCGGTCTGGTAAAGTTCCTTTTTGGTGAGCCCGCTCACCGATTTTATCCCCGATGAAAATGGGTTCAGCCTCCAAGGTTGCCTTGCTGTTCGCTCGAGTGCGGCATTCCATATCTGATGTCCAAATCGTTTTGTCCCATAAGCAACAAGCAGATATCCAAGCTCATACACATTTGGAACATCATCTTTATAGGAACCAAAATAGGCCTTGTTGTAGGAGAAAGCGCCACGTTCGGCGAGTTGGGCTTTCATTTTGGCCGTAAACAACGCTTGTCGGCCTCTGCCGGAATTGGAATAAACGGTTTCGGCAAAAACCGCATCGCCTTCGACAAACCAAAGCGGGACAAATATGCCCATCATTGCCGCATTACCCTGTTCTCCGGTGAGGGCATAGATAAATTTTCCAAAACCTTTCTCCATTGCGCTAAACTGAGCAAAGTGGCGCAACTCATGGATACTCAACTGTTTAAGCCAGTTCTGAGAATAACTGTCTTGCGGTGGTGTAAGGTGAAAATCGAGGCGATGGGGAGCCCAAGCCGTGCTGGCATTTGAAATGGCCGACTGATGATGAAGGATGAGATTGGTGAATTTTGACGATGCTCCAAAGTCGGCTCTGATCACGGTGTCGGCGGCTCCGACCATGCCAGCCAGTCGTCGCGCCTGCTGCTCTATGCCTTCGGCAAAGATGATGCGATAATTGTGGCTGCGGAGCTGCATCCACTTTTGCGAAGCCGGATCTTGTCCGCTCAGAAAATATTGCCCACGAAGCTGAAAAGCTGTTACAAGCAATAAACCAAGGATGAAGCAGCTCTTTTTCATCGTTGGACAATGTTCAGCTTTGATCGAAATAGCGAAGAATCTCGTTTTTGAAAACAGTCCAGTGGCGGCTATTCCAGTCGGGCATGGCCTTGATGGACAGGCGCTGGTTTCCGACAGGGTGGCTGAAGCCCAGCATGGCCGCATGAAGCCCGATGGAAGCATCCGGGAGCGAGCGTTTATCGCCATATTTCAAATCGCCAAGGATGGGGCAACCTATGGCTGCCAGTTGCACCCGTATTTGATGATGCCGTCCGGTATATAATTGTATTTCAAGCATATAAAACGATTCAGACTGTGCGATAAGCTTGTAATCCAAACGTGCTTCCTTGGCTCCCGACTGGCTAGGTTTCACGACAAACGACTTGTTTTGCGCCTCATTTTTGATTAAAAAATGTTTCAGGCTGCCTTCTGTTTCGGACGGTCGGTTTCGAACAATGGCCAGATAGCGTTTGTCGAAATCGCGCTGCCGCACCATATTGGTCATCCGGCTCAATGCTTTACTTGTGCGGGCGTAAACCACGGCGCCGCTCACCGGACGGTCAATCCGGTGTACCAATCCGGCAAAAACATTCCCGGGTTTGTTGTATTTCCGGCCGATATATTCCTTTACCGTTTCAAGCAAAGAAGGATCACCCGTTTTATCGCCCTGCACGATTTCTGATGGCATCTTATTGATAATCAATAGATGGTTATCTTCAAAAAGAATACGGTCGGCGAGAGGGGTCATCAATGCTGGGTTAATATTGTTCGCTGTCAGAGGGGAAATTTTTAGATTTAACATCCCCAATATAGTGCACCACCGAATCGTGGATTTCGTTATAGAGGTTATGATAGCGCCGGAGGAAGCGGGGCGAGAACGACTGGTTGATTCCCAGCATATCGTGCAGCACGAGCACTTGTCCGTCAACTTGGTTTCCGGCACCGATGCCGATGGTAGGAATGCGAACCATCTGTGTTACTTCGGCAGCTAATTTCGACGGGATCTTTTCGAGTACGATTCCAAAACAGCCGGCATCCTCGAGTATTTTGGCATCCTGACGAAGCTTGTCGGCCTCGCGTTCGTCTTTTGCGCGCACACCGTAGGTTCCAAACTTATTGATACTCTGAGGCGTAAGCCCGAGATGGGCCAAAATCGGGATTCCGGCCGAAAGGATACGGTCAACCGATTCTTTGATTTCCTCGCCGCCTACGATTTTCACGGCATTGGCTCCCGATTCTTTCATGATACGGATAGCCGATTGCAATGCCTCTTTCGAGTTGCCCTGATAGGTTCCGAAAGGCATATCCACCACCACAAGGCTTCGTGTAACGGCACGCATCACCGAAGAGGCATGATAGATCATTTCGTTCAAAGTGATGGGCAGGGTGGTTTTGTGCCCGGCCATCACATTCGAGGCGCTGTCGCCAACTAAAATGACGTCAATGCCCGATTCATCTAAAATCTTGGCCATCGAATAGTCGTATGCAGTAAGCATCGCGATTTTCTCGCCTTTGAGCTTCATCTCCTGAAGGACATGGGTGGTTATTTTTGGAACACTGCCGGAGAGGTACATGGGATAAAAATGTTTGGTTAACCGGACAAAGTTAAATGTTTTTGAATGGCACCGACAGAAAAAAACGCGACTTGTTTCAGGCTTCAAACCAGACCTCTTACACTTAGCCTTATTGGCTGATGCAAGAATTTAACGCCTGTGGCTTGCACAGGCAGGCTTTTCGCTTTCCGGAAAGTGCAAACCCAACTTTGAACCTTAATGAAAAACGCTTATGCGTTCAATTTTACTTATACGACAGAGTGCTTTGTTAAGGAAACCCTCGCGTGAACCTAATTTATCCGATAATTTCTCTGTTAGGCCTGCGCTATATACAAGAACTTTTAGGCCACGAAAGCTCGAAAACAACCGAGATTTACACCCATGTAAGCAACTTGAATCTTGCCAAAATCACGAGCCCGGGCGATCTTATAAAAATTTAACGGCCTGTGTTGAAGCAATGGAGATTTGACTTACTTTTGAGGAGATAAACGCTATACCATGAACCGACTACATTGTATAAATTTCACAACCAAACTGAAAACCAATGCTTTGTCCACCGGCGAAGCTTCGGCCAAAGTGAAGATATACACAATAGGGGTGCGTTTAGCGGGGAGTTGGTGGCAAGTTCAAGAAACCTCAAAACATAAAGAAAATGGACAAAATATCTACACTTTGGCAAGGTGCAAATTA
>JBDHYV010000030.1:0-14984 GCA_039811545.1 Bacteroidales bacterium
CCTCGATTGCATCACACTGGTTACTTCCTTTTCGCCAAAGGTGGCAATCCCTTTAAGCATTTTCTTCTGCTCGGGCAAGGTAGTTTCGTCGCTGGTGATTTCGATGGCCGCCGTGATATCAGTCATAGAAAGGCTAGTTGATTTTTTAGCTAATCGCTTATCAATGAATGAGGTAGAAGCAACCAGAAGGCTACTGGCCGGTTTGAGAATCACAATACACCCTTTGAGGAATGGGGCGAGCCTCAGGGCAAGCCGGAGGGGTTCCTTATTGGCGTATATCTTGGGCATAATTTCGCCAAAAAGCAAGATGAGCGAGGTAATGAGGATTACCTGAATCAAAAATTCCACCATAGCATTGCCGCCAAAATTGACCATTGCGTTGGTGAGAAAGCTTGATAGAATAACGATGCCAACATTGGCCAAATTATTGGCCACCAGTATAGTAGCGAGGAGTATTTTTGGTGTCTCTCTCAATTGCATAACCAGTCGGCCTCGGTTTTCGGCTTCATTTCGCAAAAAGGCAAGATCAGTAGGTTTTAAGGAGAAAAAAGCCGTTTCGCTGCCCGATACCATTGCTGAAATCATAAGCAACACTACGAGCATGAGTAAACCTAAAACGACTGGTAGGTCAACGCCGTTAAAAATAATAGAGGTGATTATCGAGCCTAAACTCGCATAAGGGTCAGGGTCAGGTGTTTCCAAAACAGCTTAATTAGAATTCCGGTGCAAAATTAATAAAGTTCTGACGATTAGGATGGATTTTCTGTCCGATTTTGATTAAAAGGGCAGATCATCGGCTGTATCGGTCAAAGCGCCGTAATGATCATCGTGTGGTGGAGTCTGTTCTTGAGAAGCCTGTTTTTCAGGACGGTTTTCACTATAACCGTGGCCACCTCCGCCTCCTTTTGAGATCAGATTCATCTTTTCGGCAACGATTTCCGTGATTGACCTGTTCACCCCCTGATTATCTGTATATTGTCTGGATTTGATTTTCCCCTCAATAAAAAGAAGGTCGCCTTTGATATAGGATCGTCTTTTTTCGGCAATATCAGCTGCCAGATTGCCCCAGGCAACGATGTTATGCCACTCTGTTTGGTCTTGCCAGTTTCCGTCGCGGTCGCGGTAACGCTCGCTCGTTGCTAAGGTTACGGTCATTTTTTTTCCTCCATTGTCGAAGGAAATCACTTCAGGGTCTTTGCCAAGCCGCCCGATGAGAATTACTTTGTTCAATCCGGCCATTTCAGTAGTTTTGATGCGTTAAAGGTCAGTTTTGGTTCTCTAAAAACAGTAAGTATTTCAAAATTAGGCGCGGCAAGGGATAATCGTCGGCCCTGTTTTGATTCATCAAAAATACGTTATTTTTCTCTTCGACAAAACTGAGATTGTCAAAAATCAGCAAATAAAACCAAGCGTGGATATTTTGGTGCGTCAAAATGTGCCTGATTTGCACCGGTTGACCCTTCACTACAAAAGTTTTGCCGCCTGTCAACTCAAGAAAGGGCTCTGCTTGGCTCAGTTGGTCAAGGCCTACTTCTCCATCGGTTTCGATAAGGGGAAACTCGAACATTCCTCTCCAGATGTCGTCAGTTTCGCGTTTCCGGACGACAAAATCCAAACCCTCAGTTTTTTGGTGAGTCATTACTATATAGTTGAAATACCGATTCTTAGGTGTTTTCTTTTTTGTTTTAACCGGCAATTGCTTTACGGCATCCTGCTGAAAAGCCACGCATTTGCCCACCAGTGGACAGTCGTTGCAACGAGGATTGCGTGGCACACATTGCAAAGCCCCAAACTCCATCATGGCCTGATTAAGTGTTGCCGGATGGCCGGTTTTGACAACATCTTGCGCAAAAGCCTCAATCTGTCGTTTACCAACTCCACGGTCAATGGGTGAATTCAGCCCATAGAATCTGCTTAAAAAGCGCTCTACATTGCCATCCACCACGGCAACCCGTTGTCCGAAAGCGATGCTGGCTATGGCAGCAGCGGTGTATGGCCCTACACCTTTAAGCTGCCTGAGTGTCTCCACCGTTTGCGGAAAAACGCCATGATGCAGGGCGACGATTTGTTTTGCAGCTTGCAACATATTTCGGGCGCGGGAATAATAGCCCAGACCCTGCCACATTTTCAACACCTCATGCTCTTGTGCAGCAGCCAGCGAAGCAAGGTTGGGCCATTGTTGGAGAAAGCGCAAAAAATATGTCAGCCCTTGATCTACACGTGTTTGCTGAAGTATGACCTCCGAAAGCCAAATTGTGTAGGGGTCGTTCGTCAATCGCCAAGGCAAATTGCGTTTGTTTTGGGCATACCAACTCAGAAGTAAAGGCTGCAAATCGTCATCCATTCGGGAAAATATTTATATAGAGAGTGTTAGTAGAAAAAAAAATCACGAAAAAGCTTTCAAAATTAAAATAGTTCTTACCTTTGTCAGCCAAAAAAAGACCACAGTATTAATCTTTTAAATTTATAAGAAATGACAAAAGCAGAAATCGTAGCTGATATTGCTGCCAAAACCGGAGTAGAAAAGGCGGCTGTTCAGGCAGTTGTTGAATCGTTTATGGAAGGAGTAAAAGATTCCATGATGAATGGTGAAAACGTGTATCTCAGGGGCTTTGGAAGTTTTATCATCAAACGGAGGGCTGAAAAAACCGGACGTAACATCTCCAAAAACACGACCATTATCATTCCTGCCCACAACATCCCATCGTTTAAACCGGCAAAAACATTTGTTGCCCAGGTTAAGAACAGTGGAAAATAATATCAGTTTACTTTCATTAAATTTTTATCATTATGCCAAGCGGGAAGAAAAGAAAGAGACATAAAATGGCGACACACAAGCGCAAAAAACGCTTGAGAAAGAACCGTCACAAGAAGAAATAGTTTCGGTGACTGTTGACGCAAGAATAACACAACGCTGCTCTTTCAAAGATGCGGCGTTGTGTTATTGCATTTTGAAACAAGAAAGTAAAACCTCTTTTTGAAACACCCTTCAAAAGCAAGCCTTACTTGAAGATAATCAGATTGTTGAATTAATACACGACACACAAGTGAACAGAGAACTCATCATAGATTCTCGGGCTTCGGAGGTTGACATTGCGCTGCTGGAAGACAAACTTTTAGTTGAGTTACACAAGGAAAAGACAAATAACAACTATGCAGTTGGCGACATTTATCTTGGCAAGGTAAAAAAAATCATGCCTGGACTGAATGCCGCTTTCGTGGATGTGGGCTATGAGAAAGACGCATTTTTGCACTATCTCGACCTCGGCCCTCAAATCAAATCGCTGAACAAATACGTGAAACTTGCCCTTGGTGGCAAGCCCGAAAATGTTACGATGGACAACTTCAGAGTGGAGTCCGACATCGAAAAAACCGGAAAAATCACTCAAGTTATGGCTACTGGAGCCCAGATTTTGGTTCAGATTGCCAAGGAACCCATCTCCACAAAAGGGCCTCGTATCTCGTCAGAAATTTCCTTTGCCGGACGTTATTTGGTTTTAGTACCTTTCTCATCACGCATCTCCGTATCGCAAAAAATACGAAGCAGTGAAGAACGAAACAGGCTTAAACGGCTCATCCAGAGTATTAAGCCTAATAATTATGGTGTGATTATACGCACCGTTGCCGAAAACAAAAAAGTGGCCGAGCTGGATGCCGACTTGCGAAGCCTCGTTGAGAAATGGGAAAAAACATCAGCCAAGCTACTTAATGCAAAGGCCCCAGTGAAGGTGATGAGCGAACTCGACCGAACCTCGACTATACTTCGCGACCTTCTCAATGAATCGTTCAACAGTGTCCACGTGAACGACAACAGCTTGTTCGATGAAGTAAAAAACTTCATCCAGACTATTGCTCCGCAAAAAGTGGACATCGTGAAGCTCTATAAAGGCAAAGTGCCCATCTTTGACTTCTTTGGCATTGACAAGCAAATAAAAGGACTTTTTGGCAAAACTGTAACTATCCGCAGCGGTGTTTACCTCATCATCGAACACACCGAAGCTATGCACGTGATTGACGTAAACAGCGGTCATCGCGTAAACAAAGAAAATTCGCAGGAAGAAAACGCCCTGGAAGCCAATCTGGAAGCCGCAGTCGAAATTGCACGACAGCTTAGACTTCGCGATATGGGAGGCATCATCGTCGTGGACTTCATTGACATGCACGATGGCAAACACCGGCGCGATCTCTATCAGAAACTCAAAGACGAGATGGCCCGCGACCATGCCAAACACACCATCCTCCCACCCAGCAAATTCGGCTTGGTACAAATAACCCGGCAACGTGTCAGACCCGAAATGAACGTTGAAACCCTTGAGCAATGCCCCGTTTGCGAAGGAAGCGGAAAAATAAAGCCCTCTATCATCTTTCTCGACGAAATCGAAAACAACCTAAAATACCTCCTTCAGGATCAGAACGAAAAAAACATCACCCTCGCACTGCACCCGTATATTTATGCCTTCATCACAAAAGGCCTGTTTTCCATACGGATAAAATGGATGCTGAAATATAAAAAATACTTCAAAGTGCAGGAAATGAGAAACTTCCACGTGATGGAATATAAGTTTTTTAACCAAAATAACGACCTGCTCACTATTTAAAGCAGGTCATATTGCACCATTTTTAAACAAAATTTAATTCCCGTTTGACATCAGAAAACGGGAATTTTTTAAACACTAAAAAAAAATCATCCCATGGATATTGTCCTAAGCGGCATCAGGCCCACCGGAAATCTTCATTTAGGAAACTATTTTGGCGCAGTCAAGAACTTCGTTAGGATGCAGGAAGAAAACCAATGTTATTTCTTTATCGCCGATTATCACTCACTTACCACTCATCCTACCCCTGAAGATCTGCATGGCAACGTAAAACAGGTGCTTGTTGAATACCTTGCCACCGGTCTCGACCCCGACAAGTCAACCCTGTACGTGCAAAGCGATGTCCCGGAAATTGTTGAGCTTTATCTGTTTCTGAACATGAACGCCTATCTTGGTGAGTTAGAAAGGGTGACTACTTTCAAGGAAAAAGCGCGTAAACAGCCCGACAACGTCAACGCTGGATTGCTCACCTATCCCAGCCTGATGGCGGCCGACATCCTCATTCACAATGCCCACAAGGTGCCCGTGGGAAAAGACCAAGAACAACATCTTGAAATGGCACGTACGTTTGCACGTCGTTTCAACAGGATGTACAATCAGGAATATTTTACCATTCCACAAGCTTATAACTTTGGTGCCGAGTTAGTCAAAATTCCAGGTTTGGACGGCAGCGGCAAGATGGGCAAGTCGGAAGGTGAAGGCAATGCCATCTTTTTGATTGACGATGAAAAGACCATCCGTAAAAAGGTGATGAAAGCCATGACCGACACCGGTCCTACACAACCAAATCAAACCAAGCCCGACATGATCGAAAACCTCTTCAGCCTGCTGAAAGTGGTTTCCACCCCCGAAGTGGTGAATCATTTCGACGAGCAATATAACAATTGCAGCATCCGTTATGGCGACCTAAAAAAACAACTCGCCGAAGACATGATTGCTTTCACTGCCCCAATCCGGCAAAAAATTCTGGATTTGGCTGCCGATGAAGCTTATATCAGCAAGGTGGCACGTCAGGGAGCCGAAAAAGCGCGAGAGAGTGCTTCTAAAACCATTCGTGAAGTAAGAGAGATTATCGGCTTCCGACATTTTTAATGCGTTCATTATGAGCAATTTATTTCGACATAATCTGAATAAAATTGTAACCCTGCTCCTCAAAACAGCAGCCACGGTTTATTTATTGGGCGTTGTTTTCCCGTATCTCTCAGATCCCGGATTCCAGAACAATGTTGGCAACTGGATGCTTCGCTGGGGCTTGATTGCCGGGATAAGTGCAGTAACATTATTATTTTTTGTGCTGAAAAGGGACGATTTCCTCCTTTATGGCTTTTTCATTGTGTTTTTTGCGTCTGTTTTCCAGTTTTTTGTAACGATTATTGACAAAACCCCATTGCCTGGAGCCTTATTTCATATTTATGTTGGCATCACCTCCATTTATTTTGTCACCAAAGACTTGAGGCGGACTCAAAGTGGGAGCCATCATTCAGGGAAGAGACGAAAAAGCAGCGCACAAGAATAAAAGATATGTCAAGACTTCCCACTACCCCGCCCCCACCCGAAAGAGCTGTTGTTGTCGGTCTGATCACTCGTCAGCAGCCAAAAGAAAAAGTGGAAGAATACTTGTCAGAACTGGAGTTTTTGCTCGAAACAGCCGGTGGGCTTCCCGAGAAACGTTTTGTTCAGGCTTTAGACCAACCCAACCCACAAACTTATGTCGGCTCAGGGAAATTGGACGAAATCAGGCAATATATTTTAGCCGAAGAAATTCGCTTAGTGGTATTCGATGACGATCTTGGCCCTTCCCAACTGCGCAATATCGAACGTGAGCTCACCTGCAAAGTGCTCGACCGCACCAACCTCATCCTCGATATTTTTGCCAAACGCGCCCGCACCTCTCATGCCCGCACACAGGTTGAACTCGCACAATATCAATATCTTCTGCCTCGCTTGACGCGCCTGTGGACCCACCTTGAGAGGCAAAGAGGCGGCATTGGTCTGCGCGGACCAGGCGAAACCGAAATTGAAACCGACCGCCGCGTAATCCGCGACAAAATCAGTCTGCTCAAAGAAAGACTCAAAGAAATTGACACACAATTGGCAGTGCAGCGCAAAAACAGAGGAAAACTGATACGTGTTGCCTTGGTTGGATACACGAACGTTGGCAAGTCAACACTGATGAACCTGCTGAGCAAATCGGATGTGTTTGCAGAAAACAAACTGTTTGCCACACTCGACACAACAGTCAGGAAAGTGGTTGTTGATAATCTTCCGTTTTTACTTTCCGACACGGTTGGTTTTATCCGTAAGCTGCCCCACGGGCTGATCGAATCGTTCAAGTCAACCCTTGATGAGCTGCGCGAATCCGACATCCTGCTGCATGTGGTGGACATTTCGCATCCCGAGTTTGAGTCGCAGATTGAAACAGTGAATCAGACCCTTCAGGAAATTGGTGCCTCCAACAAAAAAACCATCATGGTTTTCAACAAGATAGACGCTTACTATTCCGATAAAGAGCCTATTGACGAAACCGACCTATTGGCTCAACGGCGGCTCAGCCTCGACGAATTAAAAAATAGCTGGATGGCAAAGCATGGCCAGACCAGCATTTTTATCAGTGCCCTTCACAAAGAAAACTACCACGAACTACGGAGTCTTTTGTATCAGGAAATAAAAGATATGCATGCCATTCGCTATCCTTACGACAATTTCCTTTACTAAACCGGCATCAGTCACCATATCGTCCATCGCATAAGTATCCATTTTGGCAGGAGTTTCCTATTTTTGCCCAAAATCTATTCCTACGATGAACAGAAAACATCATTTTGGCCTTTCCCTTCTTTCGGCCTTACTATTGAGTTTGGCGTGGCCGGCCAATGGTTTTGCACCTCTTCTTTTCATTGCTTGGGTGCCGCTGCTCATTATTGAAGACAATCTCAGCGGCAATGCCGGGCAGCCGGCCCGTAAAGGGATTTTTGCTTACGCATATCTCACCTTTGTTGTCTGGAACGCATTGACTACATGGTGGATATGGAATTCCACCGGTTTTGGGGCTATCATGGCAATCGGATTGAACAGCCTTTTTATGACAACGGTATTTTGGTTGTATCACTATACCAAACGCAAGCTTTTTCAAAACGGAAAAGGCCTTTTCATCCTTATCATTTACTGGATGACCTGGGAATGGTTTCATCTCGACTGGGATCTAAGCTGGCCCTGGCTCAATTTGGGCAATGCCTTCGCCTCGCAACACACCTGGATTCAATGGTATGAATACACCGGAACCGCCGGCGGAACGCTTTGGGTATTGATTGTGAATGTTTTGGCCTTTAAATTATTGAAACAGATTCTTGAAAAGAAAACAGCTCAAACTGCTTTCAAACTTCAGGTGGCTGTCCTCGCAACGGCGCTGCTGACGCCAATCATCGTTTCCAAAATCATTTACCGCAACTATCGTGAGGCTGGCGAAAAAGTGGAAGTGGTGGTAATTCAGCCCAATTTCGACCCCTATACAGAACAATACGAAGTGCCGCCGGAACAAGTGATTGAACGCAACCTGAGTCTGGCATCGGGTGAGATAAGTCCCGAAACCAAGTTTGTGGTTTCGCCCGAATCGGCCATACAAGAAGAAATTTGGATGGAACTCACCGACCGTTCGCCGGGTTTACAGATGGTGAAATCCTTTGCCGAGTCGCATCCGCAACTTGCTGTAGTGATTGGAGCCAGCACCTTTAGTCACGTAACGGCGAATCAGGAAAATGATCCTGCCGCGCGTAAATTTCGCAGGGGCGATGGCTATTATTTTGCCCATAACACAGCCTTTTTTGTTGACTCGGCTGGAAGCTTACCGTTTTACTATAAGTCGAAACTGACGCCCGGTGTCGAAATGATGCCGTCGTGGCGGCTGCTTCGGCCATTGAAAGACTTTGCCATTGACCTTGGTGGAACCGTCGGCACGCTGAAAACTTCAGACAATCGCACTGTTTTTGCCCATCGCGACGGTAAGTCGAAAGTGGCGGCCATCATTTGTTATGAATCCATTTATGGGGAATTTGTAACCAAGTTTATTGAAAACGGTGCCAACCTGCTTTTCATCATCACCAACGATGGCTGGTGGGGCAACACGCCAGGCCACCGTCAACACCTGAGTTTTGCCCGCCTGCGCGCCATCGAAACCCGGCGAAGCATCGCACGTTCGGCCAACACAGGAATTTCGGGCTTTGTAGATCAACGCGGCGATCTTTTTCAGGCAACGGCCTACGAACAACAAGCAGTTGTGAAACAGAAGCTTACGTTGAACAACAACATCACTTTTTACGTCAAAGCCGGCGATTATCTCTCGCGCATTGCTGCATTAGTCAGTGGTCTCTTTGCCCTGATGACGATTGTAGGTTTGGCCACGAAATTGAGGCTGTTGAAAAAATGAAAGGGACTTTGCCCGAATCAATGGCCGAAATCCACCTTCAACTTGGCCCGTTTCAGGGAATAACGGATGTGTATTTCCGCCAGGAGTATCACTCATTTTTCACTGGGATTGACCGCACTTTTACCCCGTTTTTTTCAGGAATTCACACTGAAAACAGCCGCAATCTTCGAGGATCCGAGATTGATCCCGCCCTCAATCCAACCGAAGCACTATGTCCGCAGCTTCTGAGCAACGATGGAGATGAGATTTTACGGTTTGCCTCACAGTGCGCCGCGTTGGGCTACGAAGAAGTCAACCTGAATATGGGCTGCCCCTATCCACAAGTTGCCCGCAAGAAAAGAGGTTCCGGGCTATTGCCATATACAGAAAAAGTGGCTCTCATTGCCGAAATCCTCCGCCATGAAACCGGTTTGAAGCTCAGCATCAAATGCCGTTTGGGCTATCATGAAGGTACGGAAATTGACAGATTACTACCAATTTTCAACTCATTGAATCTGACCGAACTCATTATCCATGCCCGACTTGGCAAGCAAATGTACAGCGGCATCCCCGACAAAGAGAAGTTTGCACAACTCATCCCAAAGGTGAGTTGTCCGGTAGTCTATAATGGCGATATTTTTTCGCGAGGGGATTTCCTTGAGAATCAGCGTCTTTTTCCGCAGATCAACCGCTGGATGTTGGGCAGGGGATTGCTTGCCGATCCATTTTTAGCCGCCGATATCAAGCAACAATGCACGCTTGAGGCATCTGAGCGAAAAGAACAAGTTTATCGTTTCATTACCTCCCTTTATCTGCGTAGGCGAAAAGCGAAAAACGACAATCCAGCAATTTTGGGGCGGATGAAGGAATTGTGGTCATATCTGCATTTATCGTTTAGCGAGCCGGCTGAGGCCTGGCGCAGCATTCGCCGGGCCGGCAGTTTTGATGATTATGAGGAAGCGGTAGCCAACATTTTCAGAAACCAACAATGGAAAGGCGAGGGATTTCGTGGCGATTGCGACCCCGCTTAGCCCTATATAAATTCGACAATAAAAATATTTCGACAACACAGGCCATGTCATGTCAGAAAAGAAGCGAATATCCTTACATTTGCAACAACTGATGATTGGTTTAGGCCATGCGTTTTCCAAAATTTAAATTCCACCTGAGCTATCAGATGATTGTCTGGTCGCTCGTCAGCATTGCCTTATTGCTTGCCGGCGGCTACCTGATCATTTCATACATCTATCAACTTCAGGAGAACACCCGTCAGTTGATTACCGAAAACGTGATGAGCACGCGCAATGCCCAGGAATTACGGTTTGCCCTTTACCGGGTGCGTGCAGCCTCGCTCACCCATCTTTTTGACAAGAGCGAGGAACAACTCAAGATGGTTGAAACAGAGCAAAAAACCTTCCTCTATCTGCTCACCAAAGCCGATTTATCAGCACAACGCGAAGAAGAGAAGAAACTCATTAACCAAATCTCCGCCTTGTTTTCCAACTATGAGCAAACCATGCGCAACGCCTTAGAGATGCACCGCCAAGGAAAGCTCAGCCAGCCCAACGCACTCATTGTGTTGGCAAGTCAGGATTTGATCAACACCATTGAAGATAAAACAAATGCGCTGATCCAGATCAAAGAACAGCGTCATGCCGAGCTTGAGGAAAGCATCCGCAGCAATGACAACATCATCACCACCGCTGTTTATTCGCTGGGAATCAGCGGCATCATTATGGGAATTATTTTAGGTTGGATGATTGCACGCATTATCCTCAATCCAATTTACAAATTAGTGCTCAAGGTACGTGATGCTGCCGGCAGCGAAGTGGTAGAACACATCAGAATGACGCCCGGAAAAGAGCTCGAAGAGCTCGACTTGCACATCAATCGGCTCATTAGCCGTATCTCCAAAGCCAACGAAGACCTGCGTCAAAACCGCGAATTGCTCGAGCGTTCGGCCAAGCTGGCCACAATCGGTCGCATCGCTCCAGCCTTAGCTCACGAAATTAGAAATCCCCTCACTTCCATCAAAATGCTGATTCATAGCCTACTGAACGAACTCCAGAGCAATGAGGAGCAAAAAGCCGACCTCGAAATCATGCTGCACGAAATCAACCGAATGGAAGAATTCCTGCAGAACTTCCTGAAATATGCCAGACCGGCCAAACCTCAGCTGCAACAAGCACATCCCGACGACTTTATTAAACCTGTGCTTCAACTGATGCAGGCACGATTCAAACAAAGCAAGATCGAGATAGAAAATATAACTGAAGACCCAGATGCTAATCTGTATGTGGACATCAACATGATCAAACAGGTGATGATTAACCTACTCAACAACGCCATTGATGTGATGCCCAAAGGAGGTCGGATTCAGATTCTCAGCAAGCGACAAGTTGTGGAAGGATATAGCCGCCCGATGCTGATGATTTCGGTCATAGACTCAGGGCCGGGCATTCCACCCGAAATCAAGGATACCCTTTTCGATCTTTTTGTCGGAGCTAAAGAACAAAGTATTGGCATGGGTCTTTCTATTAGTCAGCGGATTGTTGAGTCGCATCAGGGCTTTATGAAAGCTTGCAACAACATCAAAAAAGGCGCCGCGTTCTCACTCTATCTTCCGTTGGACGAACACTAAACCCATGAAAAAGATACTGATTGTTGACGACGAAGAGAATGTAAGATATTCATTTAAGAAATTTTTTCGCGACGGCCACACCACCATTTCCGAGGCAAAAAATGGGAACGAAGCCATCAGTCTGCTAAAAAAAGAAACCTTCGACTTAGTGTTGATGGACATTGAAATGCCCGGCCTGAGTGGACTCGAAGCCATTCAACACGTGAAAAAGATGCACCCTAATCTTCCGGTTATTATTATGACGGCCTTTGGCACCACCGAAAGGGTGATTGCCGCCATGAAATATGGCGCATTTGAGTACATTGAAAAACCATTCGACCTCGATCGGTTGAAAGAAATCGTCAAAGAGGCACTTTACACGAAGTATGTGAACACGACCGAAGCTCCTCTCCCAGCCGAAACAAAGGATATTGAAAGCCATGATGAGATTGTGGGGGGCAGCATAGAGATGAAAGAGGTTTTTAAGATGATTGGCAGGGTGGCGGCATCCGATGTCAGCGTTTTGATCAGCGGCGAAAGCGGCACTGGCAAAGAGTTGGTTGCCAAGGCACTTCATCGTTTCAGTGATCGTTCGGAGAAACCATTTGTAGCCATCAATTGCGCCGCAATTCCCGACAACCTGCTCGAAAGCGAGCTTTTTGGCTACGAAAAAGGTGCTTTCACCGATGCCGGCCAATCTAAAGCAGGCAAGTTTGAGCAAGCCGATGGCGGCACTTTATTTTTAGATGAGATTGCCGATATGAGCCTCACCCTCCAGGCAAAACTTCTCAGAGTGCTGCAGGAAGGCACTTTCGAACGCCTTGGGAGCAACAAAATCATCAAAAGCAACGTCCGTATTATTTCGGCCTCCAATAAGAACTTAGACGAGGCCATTGCCGAAGGAAAATTCAGGGAAGACCTTTACTATCGGCTAAAAGTCATCACCATTACCATTCCGCCGTTGCGAATGCGAAAAGACGACATCCCCCTACTGGCCTTACATTTTCTGGGTCTTTACACTAAAAGTCTGAAACGACCACCCACCCTATTGCCCGACGAGAGTCTTGAGATATTGGAAAAACAACATTGGCCCGGCAATGTGCGACAACTCGAAAATCTGATGAAACGTGCGATATTATTGAGCAAAAACAACGTCATCACCCCCGAGGTGCTCGAACTTGAACTCAACTCAGGCACGATGGAGGATGTTAGGCCACCAAGAAAATCGCTGTCGGCATTGCCCGAAGACTTCGATCACTACAACGGACACCTTTATAAATACGTGATTGAACAAACAGAGAAAGAGTTGATTCACCGAACGCTCCAACACACCAAAGGCAACCAGTCGCGCGCCTCCAAATTGCTGGGCATCTCGCGCGCAATGCTTTATGAGCGGATAGAAAAATTCGGCATTGACATCCCCTCCGGAGAAGAAAAAGATGTATGAAATTCAGGCAGACTGTCTGAAATTTGGTCATTTTTTTGAGCAAAACCAATAAAGAAATTATTCGCTATTTTTGTTTATCGCGCCATCTTTTTGATTTTGTGCTATTTACAAAGTTTGGCACGTAAATTGTAAACATTGAAAACGATAAACACATCATTCATCACTTAACATTAAATTATCACAATGAAAAATTTCGTAAAAACTGTATTTGCATTTGCAATTGCCGGCGTACTTTTCACCAGCTGCGCCAAAGCTCCTGAAGTAGAAATCACCAATGCTAAAGCCGCTATCGAAGCCACAAAAGCTACCGAAGCCGACCGCTATGTTCCCGCTGAATTCAAAGCCTTACAGGATTCTTTGAACGTTGCTCTTTTGGAAGTTGAAAACCAGAACGCAAAATTTGCTTTGTTCAGAAGCTATAAAAAAGCCGCTGCTACTTTGAACAACGTTATGACCCTTTCGGAACAAGTAAAAGGCAATGCCGCAACTCGTAAAGAAGAAGTTAAAGCAGAAGCTCAGCAGTCGCTTGCCGAAGTAACCACCCTGGTTACCGAAGTAAAAGAATTACTGGCCAAAGCTCCCAAGGGAAAAGAAGGCAGGGAAGCTCTCGAAGCCATCCAGGGGGATGTGGTTTTGGTTGAGTCATTCCTTGCCGAGGTTTCCACCCTCATCAACAACGGCGACTACCTGACCGCTAACGACAAAGTAAAAGCAGCCGGTGAAAAAGCTAACTCTCTGAAAGCTGAACTGGAAGAAGCTATTGCCAAGAAAAAAGGCGGACGCAAGTAAGAAAAGCCTGACTCTCTGATGAAATCACGGTTTCATCCATGAAAGTCGAACCATCCAAAAACCCCGAAAGGATCGCTCCTTCCGGGGTTTTTGGCTGAAAACCAGCCACACCGCGACAATCCAGGATTTTGCATGACGTAAGGTAAAAAAAGATAATTTTGCACTGTGAAAAATCATCTTTATTACCGGAATAAAAACCTTAAACGCAATACAGCCACAAGAAAACCAATGAAAAAAACACTCCTTATTCTTGTTGTTCTCCTCCTTTTTACCGTTTCTACTTTTGCAACGCTTTATTATCTTTCGCCGAAACCCCCAATGGCCAGCCTCGAGCAATGCCACCGCACCATTGCCAACGCCATTGAGCAGGAAGCCGACAAATACGCCCCTACCCTCATTAGGGAAGCCGAAATTTTTTATGAAGGAGCCAAGGAGGCACTAACGAAAGAAAACGAAAAAGCATTTTTTCTACGCAACTACAAAACCGTAGTTCATCTGGTAGAGGCTGCCGGATCTAAGGCCACCGAAGCCACAAAAAAAATGACCGAAGACAAGGCAAGTCTTAGCCGCAGTCTGCTCGAAAAACTAAGTGTAGTCAACCATAAAATTGACCATTTTGAAGAAAACTATGCCAATCTGCCGCTAAACAAGGCTGCACGAAAAGATTTTACCAACGCCAAACTGAAATACTTAGAGTCGAAGAAAGCCTACGAACGCAACGCATTCCTACTTGTCTCCAACAATTTAGATGAAGCCAATCGTCTGATCAGCAAATCGGTTGACGCTGCCCACTCTCACCTTAGCAGCTATTTTGAAGACCTCCCAAAATGGAAACGCTGGCATCAGGAAACCGTGGACTGGTCAAGGAAAAATGATGCCGTTGCTGTGGTGGTTGATAAATTTGCGCATTGTTGCATCATCTATCAAGACGGCAAAGAAATCAAACGCTTTGTGGCCGAACTTGGCCCAAACTGGATAGGTACAAAACAATTTCGGGGCGACAAAGCCACCCCCGAAGGCAAATATTACATCACCAAAAAGAAATCGGGAAAACAGACCATATATTATAAAGCTTTGTTGATTAATTATCCCAACGATGAGGACAAAGCCCGTTACAGCAAAAACCTGAAAAAC
>JBDHYV010000031.1:0-14836 GCA_039811545.1 Bacteroidales bacterium
CGGCGTTTCCATCAGAAACGGCGCGATCATGCCGGCGGAGTATCGCGCTTCCACCGCGCGGCAGCCGGCGCGCAGAGCCTCGCGGATTTGCTCTGCGTCCGCTGCGGGGTTTTGCGTTTCTTGCGCGCCGCCGGCCGCGACGAGGTCGAGCGCGGCGGCGGCGAGGGCGCGCGCGGCGCGGGCGAGCGGCGGTGAGCGGCGTTTCTGTTCGGTCATGTCAATACCAATGGCCCACGACGACCAATCCTCACTACTGGCATTGGTAAAGACGTTAAACCAGGTGATAAATCGTTTATCACCGCTTTTGGTCCTAACTTCAAAAGTGTTCAGCTCATGGGGATGCTGGGTAACTTGGTCGAAAACCGATTTCCGATAATTTTCATCGGGATAAAGAAGCTCCAATCCCCGTGTGTTGCCCATCATTTCTTTGGCAGTATATCCGGTAACAATTTCCGAAGCTTTGTTCCATAACGTAATAGTCGGTCCGGTAGCAAAGGAGTTTACGAGTAGGGTGGAACTGTCAATCAGCGACATAAAGCGCATTTCGCTGTTGCGCAAGGATTGCTCTTTCTTTTTTTCTTCTGTGATATCGTGCAATACCATGAGTTTGCCGGCCTCTTTCCCTTTTCGAAGGAGAATAGGGTTCTGGCTACGGTAAAACGAACGCTGACCTATTTCGAAATTGATCAGGTGTTCATCGTGCAGAAAATGGGTTAGTGCTTCATCCGAAATAGCATTAGATTCTCTGTCTTTTGCGCTGAATCGAAGCACTTCTATCAATTGCCGCGCAGCAGCGTTTGTATTGGTAATGTGACCGTTTGTGTCGAATACAAAAATCGGGTCTGGAAAATGATTAAACAGCACGTCCAGTGCCAAAGGGTTAATGTCAATCAGCCGGATATGATAGCTGCCCACCACTAACAATAATCCCATCACCGAAAAAGATACCGGCGTGAGGTCAACATAATCGTATGGCTTAAACCCCGACAGATAGAAAATATTGGTAATATAAGGGATCAATGAACCTACAACGAAATAGCTGATTTTCAGCCTGTCGTGCGGCTCTGCTTGCAGAATCATTCGCAAAAAGAATACAATGCCCACTACTCCAGCCGCAAACGACCAAGCCGAATGGAAAATCCACAACGGACCGTATTGCACCTGATAAATAATCATCATCCCGTTGTGCGAAAAACTTTCCGAAGCGTAAAATAAATGATGGAAACGATTAGTAGCTAATGCCGTGAGCGATAAAAACGGTACGGAAAACAGAATAGTGATTGTTTTTCGATTCACCCAATTGTCGGTCTGTGTATAAGCCGCTGCAAAAAGAAGCCAGAGCTGGGGGCTCAATGTTATGCCAATATAAGAAATGAAATTGAACGGCCTTAGGCTGGCCTGATTCTCTGTCAAATATTGAGCCCCAAATCCATATCCCCACAATGAGCTGATTATCAAAAGCCACGACAATAGATTCATAGCCTTGTTGCTCTTGCGACTCTGGATAAACACGGCAACGCCGAGCGAAACTGCCGCCGAAAAAAACATCCAGAAACTGGGGTGAGCTAAGTTCATTTCCTGTTCCTCGTTTGTTTAATCAAAAAAATTCAAGAAGAAAGTCTCAAAATGGCCTCGTGGCGGATTTATTAGTCCTTCGGCGCAAAGATAAAGCATGTAGGTCAACTGTAATCTAAGGTACTGCGGATTTTTTATGGCAGAAAAAGTTAGAACCTAAGTTATAGATACGATGTAGTGAACCATTCTAACCTTCTTCTGTCAGCCTTTTGTTCACTCACTCAAAACAAATTGCAAAGTCGTACGGCTGCGCTGTTCAACCAGCACTTTTTGGCCTGCCAACAAATCAGAAAGCCGTGTTTCGTCGTAATGACGGATGGTGAGCAGGTGTAAACCATGATTATACCGAACAAAAAACCTGTCGCCAAACATTCTGATAATGGCTTCGGCCAGCCCCGGGCGGTCGTCAATACAAAGCGACAAGCTCAGTGCCGAAGTTTGTACAACATTGGTGTGGATGTGTTGTCGCGATAAAATGCCAAAAATGGCCTCCAAACATCCCTCGTCCATAAACGAAAAATCGCGAGGACTCAGGCTGACCAGCAATTGGTTGTCTTTATAAATATAGGAGGAAATCAGCGAATCTTCGTTGAGGTTCTCTGAAATCATTGTCGGACGCCGGTCGGGCTCAACAAACGACCGCACAAAAAGCGGGATGCTTTTGTTTTGAAGTGGTTTGATTGTTTTTGGATGAATTACAGTAGCACCATAAAAAGCCAGTTCGATGGCTTCATTATAGGAAATGGAATATAACTGAACGGTTTGTTCCATTCGTTTGGGATCGGCATTGAGCAATCCCGGAACATCTTTCCAAATAGTAACATCCGCTGCATCAAGACAATAGGCAAAAATTGCCGCGCTGAAGTCAGACCCTTCACGCCCAAGTGTAGTGTTCTGGCCGTTGGATGTTCTGCCAATGAAACCCTGGGTCAGAAGTATGTGATGGTCGTTGAAAAAGGATTTTAAAGTTTCCATACGCTGCGCAGTGGCTTTCCAATCCACATTGGCCGACCGATAACGGTTGTCGGTAACCACATATTCACGACTGTCAATTAATTTGCAGGCTATTCCATTGGCATCGAGCCAGTCAGAAACAATCAGCGTCGAAAGCAATTCGCCAAAACAAACCACTTGATCATACCATTGGTCGAAATCTATGCTGTTGAATCGCAAAAGTTCTTCCGATAACCATGAAAAGTATTTCTCAATCTGATGTAAGAGCTTTTGATTTGGTACCGGAAATAGCTCGTTGACAATTCCTAAATGGTAGTTTTTGAGTTGAATAAGCTGTTTCCGGGTTTCGGCCACATCGGTTGAGGCTGCTGCCAGCAACGCTTCGAGCGCATTGGTGGTTTTGCCCATTGCCGAAACGACAACGACCATTGGCTGGTTTTCAAACTGCCTGAGAATGCTTCCGAGCTTTTTCACCGAAGCTGCATCGCGAACCGATGCCCCGCCAAATTTGAAAACTTTGATCATGCAGTGTGTTTTTGAAGCCCAAAAGTACTACATTTGCTAAAGACTACCGTAAAACCGTTTTCTGAATCCAACCTGAATCGTTAAACCCTTTAACCCAAGCATTATGAAAACCTTAGTCGAGTTTATCTGGGAACAACAAGAACACTTTGGAAACGCAACAGGTGAGTTTTCGCGCCTGCTCAACGATATTGGCATCGCCGGAAAAATTGTCAACCGCGATGTGAACCGTGCCGGGCTCTCCAACATCTTAGGCAACGAAGGTACAATGAACGTTCAGGGCGAAACTCAGAAAAAATTGGATGTCATTGCCAACAACGAGTTCATCAAAGCTTTGCGCAACGGCCGGCAATGTGCTGCGATCATCTCCGAAGAAAATGAAGATGTCGTGGTTTTCGATGGCACCATCGGGGAAAATGCGAAATATATCGTGGCTTTGGACCCGCTCGATGGTTCATCCAATATCGAGGTGAATGTCCCTATCGGTACCATTTTTGCCATCTATAAACGCAAACAAATTGGTCAACGGGTAACCCTCGATGAAATCCTCGGAGGCGGAATTGAGCTGGTTTGCGGCGGATATATCATCTATGGCTCTTCTACCATGATGGTATATACCACAGGCGAAGGGGTTAACGGGTTCACCTATGATCCCACCTGCGGAATTTTTATCCTGTCGCACGAAAACATGAAAATCAATGAGTTGGGCAATATTTATTCCATCAACGAGGCCAACTACATTTATTTTGCTGAAGGCGTAAAAAAATACATCACATACTGTCAGGAAGACGACCCTGCTACCAATCGCCCCTATACAACGCGCTATATCGGCTCGCTCATTTCCGATTTCCACCGCAATATGCTTCGAGGTGGAATCTATATCTATCCCGGAACTAAAAAGAATCCTCACGGCAAACTCCGGCTGATGTACGAATGTATTCCGGTGGCTTTTATGGCCGAACAGGCTGGCGGAAAGGCATCCGACGGCTTTCGCAGAATCCTGGATATCCCGATCCATGAGATTCACCAACGCACCCCGATTTTTATCGGATCCAAACTGATGGTGGAAAAAGCAGAAAGTTTTATGAGAGAGTTTTCGCCAGAGTTTGAGGAACTTAACCCGTAAAAAAGAGGCTGCCACTGATGCGGCAGCCTCACACAAACAACACACAGATACTAAGGCTATTTAAAAAGACCTCCGATTTTCAAACCAAGTGAAAACGACATCGGTAGGTCAGTTGGCGTAATCAAATATCCAAAATGATAAGCAGAACCATCGTCATAGTCTGACTCTGAACGCGATACAAAACCGTAGCCAATACCGGCATTAAAATCAACCAAAAATATATTGTCATACACCCATTGTTTGCCTACAACCAATTGAATTGTTCCCGAAAAAACGGTCTCTCGATAGCGTGACGGCGCATATTGCGGATGCCAATTGCCCCAATCATCGTAATAGCCATATCTGTTGTAGATGTCCCTGCCATAAAGCCCTAAAGCAATTTCAGGTTTCACATAGCTGCCCTTGAGAATATGGGCATAACGCATGCCACGCAGATAAAAATCGGGGTCTTTGATGAATTTGTAGCCCGCCTTGACGAAAAGTCCGCCGGCATTCATGTCGTCAACATCAATGCCTAATCCGATAATACCAATGGTTCCTTCCACACTACGACCAGGCTTTAGGCTATGCTCGTAACCAAAAGTTAAATTTCCGGTCAATGGCGAAAGAAAATCAACCTTGAAGGCATTTTTATGGTTATCCTTGTAGGACTCGGGATTTGTCATCGCCTTCTCGAAAGTCATCTCCTGCCCATTTTCGAGTACAACCTTGGTAATGTGTTCTTTGTCAATCGAAAAGGTAAGGCGCTCGGGATAATCGGGTAACAGGTATTTCACCTCATCGAGACCAATCTCGGTAATACGACACTTGATTATTTCGCTGTTTTTCTTCAAAATCATATCCTGTGAATGAGCATAAGAAATGAACGAAACGAAAAACAGCAGCAGTGCTGACTTAGCCAAATAAGAGTTCATTGGATAATAATTTATTCCAAGACGGGTGATGTATTTAAAACGTTGCAAATAGTTTTTTTGTATGAACGATGTGCCTTTGCCAAACCATTCACTAAAGAAAAGCAACGCCAAAATGGAATTGGTCAACTTAACTTTCTCACCTCGTTTCTTTTTTTCTGTTCTTTGCATAGAAGTTTTGTTGCCAAAGCTCTTCGATGAAAAAAATGCTCTTTATTGTTCTTGGCACCGTCTCGCTCTCTCTTGGCGTGATGGGTATTGTAGTGCCCGGGCTTCCCACCACGCCGTTTTTACTGTTGGCCGCATGGCTCTACTCACAAGGTTCCGAACGGCTTCGTCAATGGCTTGTCAATCACCGCTTTCTTGGTGGTTATATCCGCGAATACCACGATGGTTTGAGTTTTCGCACAAAAATTCATGCTATAAGCATGATGTGGACAATGATTCTGGTTTCTGTCATCTGGTTCATTCACATCAACTGGCTCAAAATCGTACTTATCATCATTGCCATCATCGGAACGGTGGTGATGAGCCGTTTGCCCAGACGCAAAAAAAGTGATTAGTTAAAAACTGCCTCTTTGATTCCCGGACTTTGCAAAAAAAAATCCCGCATTTTGAGGTGCGGGATGAAATCGTTCGGGTATTGAGCTTTATCTGTTGACAAACTCCAATACGCTCGAAGTTACATATTCTAATGTTTCATCATCAAACTCGGTGTGTATGGGCAACGAAATCACATGCTGGCTTAGGTGTTCGGTAACCGGAAAATCACCGTCTTTGTAGCGCGGGTCAAGGTAGGCTTTTTGCAAATGGAGCGGCACAGGGTAATAAATGGCACTGGCTATGCCTTTTTGCTGCAGGTGTGCCATCAATTCCTGCCGGTCAATATCTTTTGTTACAAGGGTGTACTGATGAAAAACATGGTTGGTAAACGATGCGGTTTGGGGTGTGATGAGCTTGCTGCAACCGGTAAAAGCCCGATTGTAGAAGTTGGCTGCATAGCGTCGGGCCTCAGCATATTCGTCCAATTTCTTCAGTTTGATATCGAGAATGGCGGCCTGAATGCTGTCCAATCTTGAATTAACACCCACAAAATCATGGTAATACCTTACTTTCATCCCATGGTTGACGGTCAACTTCAGCCGCTCGGCCAAAGCATCATCGCTGGTAAAAATAGCTCCGCCATCGCCATAGCAACCAAGGTTTTTCGATGGGAAAAAGCTGGTGCATCCGATATGACCTATGGTGCCGGCTTTCCGTTTCAAACCATTGGCCGTGGTATGGTCGGCACCAAGAGCCTGAGCATTGTCTTCAATCACAAAAAGATGGTGTTTTTCGGCAATGGCCATGATGCGATCCATGTCGGCACACTGGCCAAACAGATGAACCGGGACGATGGCTTTGGTTTTGGGTGTGATGGCCCTTTCGATGGCTTCGGGCGAAATATTGAAAGTAACAGGGTCAACATCCACTAAAACAGGTGTCAGCCGCAAAAGGGCAATCACTTCGGCTGTGGCAATGAAGGTGAACGAACTGGTAATTACTTCATCGCCGGGCTTAAGGTCGAGTGCCATCATGGCCACCTGAAGAGCATCGGTTCCGTTGGCACACGGAATCACGTGCTTCACTCCCAAATAGTGCTGAAGGCTAGTAGCAAAATGCGAAACAGCCGGACCGTTGATGAAGGTGGTGGTAGAAATGACTTCGGAAATGGCCGCATCTATCTCGTTTTTAATCTTTTGATATTGACCGGAAAGGTCAACCATTGGAACATTTTTCATTGTTGATAAGCTGTGTTTTATGTGAGCAAAGGTATGGATTATTGTATTTCAATTTGTGCGTATGTGTTTGCTGAAGAAGGTTGTGCTGCCTTAGTGACTGCAAAAAAAAACCGCTGTGAGGCGGTTTAATAGTGTTGGATTGGCGAATTAGAACCTGTCAATGCAGTTGAGGTCGTCGAAGGCGATTTTCAGTCGTTCGATCATCGCAACTTCGCCTTCACGAAGCCATTTGCGAGGGTCGTAATATTTCTTGTTGGGTTTGTCGTCGCCTTCTGGATTGCCAATCTGGCCTTGCAAATAATCATGATACTTCTTGTCGAACATCCGGATTCCATCCCAGAAGGCCCACTGTGTGTCGGTGTCGATGTTCATTTTCACTACGCCATAGTCGAGCGACTCTTTAATCAGCTCTGGTTCTGAACCCGAACCGCCATGGAAAACAAAATTCACTGGATTGGGGTCTGTTCCATGCTTCTTTTGGATGTATTCCTGTGAATTACGCAAAATCTTTGGTTGCAGCTTGACATTTCCGGGTTTATAAACGCCATGCACATTACCAAAAGCAGCAGCAATGGTGAATCGGTCGCTCACATTGCTCAATACTTCGTATGCCCGGCACACTTCTTCGGGCTGGGTGTAAAGCCGCGAGCTGTCAACGCCCGTGTTGTCCACGCCGTCTTCTTCGCCTCCGGTGATACCTAATTCAATTTCGAGGGTCATGCCCATTTTTGACATCCGTTCGAGATATCGCTTGCTAATTTCGAGGTTCTCTTCCAGATGTTCTTCCGACAAGTCGAGCATGTGTGAGCTGAAAAGAGGTTTGCCGTTACGGGCAAAGAAGCGTTCGCCGGCATCGAGCAGCCCGTCAATCCAGGGGAGAAGTTTTTTGGCGGCATGGTCGGTGTGCAAAATCACCGGGATACCATAAAATGCCGCGATCTCGTGCGTGTGAAGTGCGCCACTGATGGCTCCGGCAATGGCGGCCTTTTCACCACTATTGGAGAGACCTTTACCGGCATAAAAAGCTGCACCTCCGTTGGAAAACTGAATAATCACGGGTGAGTTAACGATCTTGGCAGCTTCTAAAACGGCGTTCACCGAGTTGGTGCCCACCACGTTGACGGCAGGAATGGCCCATCTGCCGGCCTTAGCAGCCTTGAAAATCTGTTGCAAAGCATCGCCACTGGCTACGCCTGCTGTAAGTGTAGAAGATAATTTGCCTGACATAACTATCTGTATTTAAGGTTGTTCATCTTTGTTAATCCAAATTATTGTTGCTGTAAACAAGAAATTATCTGTGTCTTGTTTCAACCGGTGAGCAAAAATACAAAAAGCGTTTGGCACTTAGTGTATCGGGGGCAAAAAGACAAAGGTCTTTGTTGCGCAATCGGTGGTGGTGTTTTTTTTGACAAAAATGGCCGGAGACTACCGGCCATTTTTTTGTTGTGTTAAAGAATCAGCATAGCGTCGCCATAGGTATAAAACCGATATTTTTCGGCAACGGCTTCCTTGTAGGCTCTTATCAGAAAGTCGTAATCGGCAAAGGCAGCAGCCTGCATCATCATGGGCGATTTAGGCAGATGGAAATTGGTAATCATTGCATCAGCCATCCCAAAATCGTAAGGCGGATAAATGAACCTGTTGGTCCAGCCTTTGAACGGTTTGATGCGTCCGGGAATGGTAACGGCCGATTCGAGAGCTTTCATGGTGGTGGTGCCAACAGCAACAACACTGTTGCCGCGTTGTTTGCCTTCGTTGATGAGACGAGCGTTTTCTTCGTCAATCATCATCTCTTCTGAGTCCATCTTGTGTTTAGTGAGGTCTTCAACTTCGATAGCTCTAAAGTTTCCCATTCCGGTATGTAGGGTAACTTCGGCAAACGAAACGCCAATAAGTTCGAGTCTTTTCATCAATTCGCGGCTGAAATGCAGCCCGGCAGTGGGAGCGGCAATGGCTCCTTCGTGTTTGGCAAAGATGGTCTGATAACGCTCGGCATCTTCGGGCTCAACTTCGCGCTCGTGAATCTTCGGAAGGGGTGTCTTGCCTAAAGAATAAATCGTCTTCTTGAACTCTTCGTAAGAGCCGTCAAAGAGAAAACGCAACGTCCTGCCCCGTGAGGTAGTGTTGTCAATGACTTCCGCCACCAGCGATTCGTCTTCGCCAAAATAAAGCTTGTTGCCAATACGGATTTTCCGTGCAGGGTCAACAATCACGTCCCAAAGACGGCTTTCGCGATTGAGCTCACGTAGGAGAAATACCTCAATCTTTGCACCCGTCTTTTCTTTTTCACCATACAAACGTGCCGGAAATACCTTCGTATTGTTTAATACAAAAATGTCGCCATCCCTGAAATAATCCAGAATGTCCTTAAAAATGCGATGTTCAATGGTTTGCTCGCGGCGGTGTAAAACCATAAGACGCGATTCGTCACGGTTTTTTGGAGGATAACTGGCAATAAGATTTGCAGGCAGATTATACCTGAATTGAGAAAGTTTCATGTGCTTTGCTTTATGTTTCCAACTTGATTTACAAAAAATCCACCTTAATTATCATAAGCTTTTTCGAGGAGGGAAGTGCAAATTTAACTCATGACATTAACGAAGTCAAGTAAAGAATCAAAATATGCAGATGAATAATTGATAAACAGGAGATTGCGAATTGATTTTTATTTCTGTTGAGTATCGCCTTGTTCAGCCGCATAGGCAAAATGTTCGCGGAGTTGCTCGATTGTCAGTGCGTTTTTGACTGTGAACTGGCCAATGCGGGTGCGGCGCAAGGCTGTGAGACAGGCACCGTTTTCAAGTAACTTGCCAAAGTCGTGAACTAAACTGCGAATATATGTGCCTTTTGAACAGTCAACCTCGAAATCGGCGAATGGGAGAGCGGTTTTCGTGATTTCAAAACGATGGATGTTGACCAAACGTGCCTTTAGCTCCACCTCTTTTTGTTTTCTGGCATAATGAAATGCGCGTTTCCCATCAATCTTGATGGCAGAATAAAGCGGCGGAAGCTGTTCAATTTTGCCCGTAAAACTTTTAGTGGCTGCAACGAGCATCTCGGTTGTCAGATGTCCGGTGTCGAAAAACGCATCGGCTTCGGTCTCCAGATCATAAGAAGGAGTCGTCATTCCAAGCTGAAGCCTGCCCTGGTATGTTTTGTCAAGGTCTTGAAACTGCTGAATCTTTTTGGTGAGCTTCCCTGTGCACACGATCAGCAAACCCGATGCCAGCGGGTCGAGTGTGCCGGCATGGCCTGCTTTTAACTTCTGAATTCCAAGCTGGCGACGTGCCAATACCCGCAAATGGTTGACCACGTCGAACGATGTCCAGTCAATGGGTTTGTCAATCAACAGGATTTCTCCCGATTCTAAATCAAATTGCATTAAACAATACTTAAATCATATCCTAATGCTATCATAATCAGTATGATAGTGCCAACAAGAATCCGGTAATAGCCAAAATATCTAAATCCATAGCGTGTAAGCAGTCCGATGAATCCTTTAATGGCGATAAGTGCCACGATAAAAGCCACGATGTTGCCTGTCAATAGAAGTCCAATATGCGCTTTATCAATGGATTGATAATTCTGAAGCAGTTTATAGCCGGCTGCTGCAAACATGGTGGGAACGGCTAAAAAAAACGAAAACTCGGCCGCTGTGCGCCGGTCTAATTTTTGAGTAAGTCCGCCGATAATAGTGGCTGCCGAACGACTGACACCTGGAATCATGGCAATACACTGAAAAAGACCTATTTTCAAAGCCGTTAGATATGAAACTTCATCAGTGGTGGTCGTTTTGTTAAACCAACGGTCGGCAAAAACAAGCACTATCCCGCCAAAAACGAGCATCAAGGCGACCACCACAACGTTTTCCAGCAATGCGTCAATATAGTCCGAAGCCAGAAGACCAATCACAGCAGCCGGCAAAAAGGCAATAAACAGCTTATAATAAAACCCGAAACTTTGAAAAAAGCGCTTCCAGTAAAGAACCACAACGGCCAGAATGGCTCCAAATTGAATGTTCACCGTAAAAGCTTTGACAAAATCGGTGATTTCCATCCCCAGCAGCTCCTGTGTGATGATCATGTGGCCGGTGGAGGAAACCGGTAAAAACTCAGTGATGCCTTCGACAATGGCAATGATGATGGCCTCAAAAAAACCCACTGTCTTAGTCTTTAGGTTTCTTCATAATGGCAAAAATTCCCACCCCATAGCCTGCAAGCACTAAAAGCGGAGCAAGAGTCAAGCGTTGAAAACTGAAAATGCCTTTGCTGAAAACAGCGGGGTCGTTCGAGTTGCCGCCAATCATCAGAAAAAAACCTAAGACGATAAGCCCAAGCCCCAGTATCACCCATTTGTAGTTCTCACGATCAAAAGCAAACTGACGCTCGTCGGTCGTTTCCTGACGCTGAGTTTTTGTGTTTTTTACAGACATAACATTGAATTTTGTGCAAAAATAAGGTTTTTTGCCCTTTTGGTGCGAACGAACAACTTTTGCTTTGTTTTTTAAGTTTTATTGTCAACGTGAAGCTATAAACCATACCTAATGCCCTTCCCAAAAAAAATATCGGATTTTTTGAAGTTTCTCTTGCCTTCTAAGCAAGAAAAACCGATATTTACAAACACAAATCACTCACCTAAAATGCATGGCTTATGAAACGGATCTTCAAACTGCATTATCAAAGTCAATGGGGGCAGATGGCGTTTTTATGCGGCTCTGACGAGGCTCTTGGCAACTGGAATGCCGAACGCGCTCTTGCTATGCACTACGATGGCAACTTCCAGTGGTCGGTTGAGGTTGAACTTTTGGGCAAGGAAAATGTCGAATACAAATATTTAATCGGTGATGGTAAGGGGCAGTTTAGCTGGGAAGGTGGTAACAACCGCCTGCTGAAAGCTGAACCGGTCGAAACGATTGTCCTTCACGACGAACATCGCGAAGCGGTGAATCAAGAAAGGACACTGCTCTCAAAGGTGTTTACCGAAGTTATTCTAAAACCTGAATCCTACTATCACCAGACTAGTATGCCTGATTCATCACAACGGTTGCGCTTTGTGTTGCTGGCTCCACGGGTGGCTAGGGGCTTTGGAGTGGCGGTTGTGGGCAGTCACCGCCATCTGGGCAACTGGCAAAAACCCCTGTTGATGGCCAATATTTCTTATCCGTTGTGGGTGCTGGAGATTGATGCCAATGACCTCGAACAGCGTGTTTTTTACAAATATGTGATTGTTAGACTGGACGATATGGGCATCGTAACCTGGGAAGATGGAGCAAACCGATTGTTGCCCACGGTTGACAACCCAGGAAACTCGTGTATGACCATCGTCAACGATGAACATTTTCGCTATCCCGTGGGCCTCTGGAAGGGAGCAGGAGTGGCTGTGCCGGTCTTCTCGCTCCGCTCAACAGAAAGTTATGGCGTGGGTGAGTTTAACGACCTAAAAAAACTTGTAGATTGGTGCGCCTTGACAGGCCTGAAAATGATACAGTTGCTGCCAGTAAACGAAACTGTGGCCACACACTCATGGCTCGATTCCTATCCCTATAAATCCATCAGCGTCATGGCCCTGCATCCGATGTATCTGCACCTGCCGGCCTTAGGTGTGCTGAAAGATAAAAAACTGATGAAAGAGTTTGAAAAAATACGCATAGAACTCAACGATAAAACTTGTGTTGATTATGTGGAGGTTACAAAGGCAAAATCGCGATATTTTAAACTTATTTTCGACCAAGAATGGGAGAGAGTTTCAAAATCGGCAGAATACCTCCGGTTTTTTGAACAAAATAATGAATGGCTTAGACCTTATGCCGTATTTTGCTTTTTACGCGACCAGTTCAAAACCAGTGATTTCAGAAAGTGGGACGGCTATGCCGTCTATAACCCCGATCAAATAGCAGCACTCACCGACCCTGTTCAATTGTTTCACGAGCATATTGCAGTCCATTATTATATTCAATTCCAACTCGACATTCAATTGCATGAAGCTGTTGACTATGCACACACCAAAGGCATTGCCCTGAAAGGGGACATTCCCATTGGTGTGAGCCCAGATAGTGTCGAAGCCTGGACAGAGCCAGGGCTCTTCAACCTTAACGGACAGGCCGGTGCTCCGCCCGACGATTTCGCCATGATGGGTCAAAACTGGGGCTTCCCCACCTACAACTGGGAGGTGATGGCTGCCGATGGCTTTGCATGGTGGAAGAAACGACTGAAAATGATGGAGAAATATTTCGATGCCTATCGCATTGATCATATCCTGGGATTTTTCAGAATATGGGAGATTCCAAAACATGCGGTTCATGGCCTGCTCGGATATTTCAAACCCGGACTGCCCATGACATCTTCCGAAATCGAAGACTGGGGGTTGTGGTTCGATCACGAACGACTGGCTCGACCTTATATCCGTGGCTATATACTGCACGATTTCTTTGGCGAATATGCCGATGAGGTCAGACGAACCTATCTTACCGAAACCGAAGAAGACCATTATGCGCTCAAACCCAACTTCGATACCCAGCAAAAAATCTATGCGCATTTTGTAACCGATGGTTCAAACAAAAAATCGAATCTGAAAAACAGCTTCATCCGCGACGGATTGATGTCGCTGCTCAACGAAGTGCTTTTTGTCCGCGATCCTTATGCCCCTTATCCGGCCTGGCATCCGCGCATTGCGCTGCATTTTACCTATTCTTACCGCGACTTAGATGAGGCCAGAAAGAATGCACTCAACGATTTGTATATCCACTACTTCTATAAACGACACGAGGAATACTGGAAATACCATGCCTTAGCAAAGCTTCCTGCCATTATTGGGGCAACCAAAATGCTGGTGTGCGGTGAAGATCTTGGAATGGTTCCCGAGGCCGTTCCTGAAGTCATGCGGCAACTCAACATCCTTAGTCTCGAAATTCAGCGAATGCCTAAAAATCCGCGCATTGAGTTCGGACACCCAAATCAGGCGCCTTATCTGAGCGTTTGCACTACCTCCACTCACGACATGTCCACTGTCAGAGGCTGGTGGGAAGAAGATAAGGCTAAAACACAACGCTTTTATCAACGTATTCTCGGGCACAACGATGAAGCGCCTTTCTTTGCCGAACCGTGGGTGTGCATCGAAATCATCCGGCAGCATCTGCACTCGCCGGCAATGTGGACTATTTTTCCTATCCAAGATCTGTTGGCTATGGACGGAAACCTGCGTTGGGAGCAAACCGACAACGAAAGAATCAATGTGCCAAGCAACCCCGAAAACAAATGGCGCTACCGTATGGCGCTGAGCCTCGATGAACTTTGCAATGCCGATGAATTTAACCAGTTGCTCAAAGGAATGATCCACCTCTCGGGCCGCGATGCCGACTACTAAATTTTCTACAAATCAAAAAAAACCCGAAACATGGCTGTAACGGGTTTTTTAACGGGCTGCTTGCACTAAATTTCCTCAAGCGAGGAACATTACTAAGAAATTAGAGGAAAAAAGACCGTCTGTTGATAATCGAATACAGACGATAATTCTGCTGGTTGTTGTCAAGTTCGAAAAAATACACCTTGGTTCCGTTTAAAAAGATTCGTGCTTTAATATCTTTGGCCGGATATTCAACCAAACCCAATGCACTAATCTGCTGTTTTGAATATGTCTCGTTGATTCTCATCGTTCATTTCATCTTTATGGTGAAACCATCTTTGATACAAATCGGACAAGTAGCGTTCTTCACCACCGAAATGTAACTGCATCGGCTACATTTGTAGTATTTGTGCGGGACGTTTACCTGATCCTTTTTTCTGCTATTAAGGCTTAACCCAAACATGAGATTGCGTTTTTTCTAAAACTGTATTCAAACTCTGTGCCATTGCTATAGTGACAAATGAAAAATAGGGCATAACACACAGAATATCAGTCAGATAAAAAAATCACTTAGAATATTTGCTTGACTAATGATCCTTTTTTCTTCATCACAAATCATTCAAAAA